>NZ_CAWUDN010000003.1:0-166527 GCF_963920915.1 Nostoc sp. PCC 9305 | reverse complement strand
GGGGATCAAAAGGCTGTGGTGCAACTCTAGAAGACTTGTGTGTACACCGTAGCCTCGCTTGCGGGGAGGGGGTTGGGGGTGGGGTTCTTGTACCTCACTCAATCCAATCAGGCCCTTTGAAGAAATCTCCGTCCTCCCAAAAAGTTTTACATACCAAAACACCTTCTCCGAGAGGAGGGAAATTTTTGGCTCCTCTAAAATCAGTTTTTATGAATTTGGCAGTACCACCAATCGCTGCCCTGTAGAGGTTAGCCCCATCAAATATAGCAGCAGTCAAGATAGCATCATTCAAACTGGCATTGGAGAAGTCAGTCCCTATGCAATCAGCACCACTCAAGTCAACTCCTCGCAAATTGGCATAACTGAGATTGGCATTAGTGAGGTTAACACAAAGCATTTTGGCTCCACTCAAGTTGGCATGGCTCAGGTTGGAGCCACTCAAATCAACACCTATCAAATCGGCTTCGCTCAAGTCAATTTCCCGCAAATCTTCTCCATCCAGTCCGCGCGAACTGATTCTAATCCCAGCAAAGTCTCTCTCGCCAGCCGCATATCTCTTAAGCAACTTTCTACGCTCGATAAACTTTCTTTCATCTTTCATAATTTACCTCTCGCATCTTTCAATACATATAATTACAGGGATACTAATAACGTTATTAACAGATGGTATATACACAGCAATGCTAACCCTTGTAAATTTGGAAACTTACAATGTATATGAAGCATCAGTGTAAGTAGTTCACTACAAAAAAAGAAGATATGCGAATTCTAATTGTGGAAAGCAGTATGTTGTTGCTCCTAACTGCAATGACAACTGGCTGTGTCGATTCTTCCTCTGTTACAAAACAGCCGCAAGCCTTACCAATAATCACTGAGCAGCCGACGAAAGAAGCTGTGTTGACCTCAACACCCACACCGGCTGCAAAACCTATAGAGCATTCTACCCCTGAAGCCACTATTGCCACCAATCCGACGCGCTGTGAAACTAGCCAATTGTCAGTGCGCCGAGTCTCTGAAGATGCTGGCGTGGGGAATGTTGCACTTACCTACGCCTTCACCAATAACGGCTCATCCCCTTGCACCCTCAACGGTTATCCGGGATTGGCACTACTGGATGCAAAAAATCAACCTTTGCAGGGGATTAAAGTTATTCGCTCCAAGGATACTTACTTTTCGAGTAAGCAACCTCGACAACAAGTAACTCTAGCTCCTGGAAAACAAGCCTCATTTCAGATAGCATATAACCACATTAGTTCCCCAGAGCAAAACTGCCCAATGTCTAGTAAAATTCAAATCACACCTCCTAATGCTTACGAGCACTTTACCCTTACAGAACAAATCAAACCTTGTACAGGCAAAGTTAGAGTGACTCCTGTACGATCTGCTGACATTCAACCCTAGTAAATTTCTGTAATTTACTCAAATACCCAGAAAAAGCATAAATTTAATCAAAGCCTCTGATAAGTTCAAGATTGTACTAATCAAAAAGGTTAAAAAATTCTATGGAAGGAATTGATGTTGCCGATCAAGACGGCAGAGTAGATTGGACGGCAGTAAAAAACTCTGGTAAAACTTTTGCGTTTGTCAAAGCCACAGAAGGAGTAAGCATTAAAGATTCTGCTTTTGCTCATCACTGGCAAACTATGAAAGCTGTTGGTCTGATTCGGGGTGCTTATCATTTCTTTCACCCTCATACATCTGACCCGGTTCAGCAAGCAAAGGAATTCTTAAAAACTTTGGGCAAATTAGAACCGGGAGACTTACCACCAGTCATAGATATAGAGGTAACTGATAAAGTAAATAGCCAAGCTGTAATTAATGCAGCGAAGTTGTGGTTAGCAGAGGTGGAAAAAGCCCTTTTGCAACAAACCAAAAAACCAATCAAACCAATTATTTATACCTTTCCCAGTTTTTGGACAGAACTTGGTAATCCATCTGATTTTGCTAGTTATCCGTTATGGATTGCCCACTACGGAACTAGGAACCCAACTATTCCTGGTGCTTGGCAGGGACAATACTTAATCCATCAATATGAAGGTGATATATCTGGTGTAACTGGTGTTAGCGGTCGAGCCGATTTGAATAGATTTAATGGATTGCAGCTAGGAGATTCTGGGCTAAGAGTAAAACAATTACAACAACAACTAAAAGATATTGGATTATATACTGATGCCATTGATGGGCGTTTTTCTGAATCAGTTAAGAATGCAATTGTTAGTTTTCAAACATCTAAGAAATTGCAAGCTGATGGAATTGTCGGTATAAAAACTTGGGTAGCTTTATTATGGATTTAGGTAAGTAGGTGTAAATAAACAGAGGCTTATAGTAAGGTTTGGAGCTTTGACTACAAACCTTTTATTAGTTTTGTATTGTATAATATAGTTTAATTTTTTCTGTCCACTATTTAACATCGTAATGCACAAAATTGGGATTTTACCTGAAAAAAACCTTTAAGGATTCGTTTGAGTGAATTAAACTTAACCCGCCTGATAGCTTTATTCACTTCTACCCACTGCCGTTTTCTTTTACTTGCTTCGGGATAATCTTCACTCAGCATATCGACTGATAGTAAATACATCTTGACGCAGTAAATTTTGCCTTGTTTGCGGTACTTGTAAGTTCCCAGTTCATTGGCATCTACTTGCCCAATTATTCCTGCTTCTTCCCACGCCTCTTTGGCTGCGGAATCAGGTGGACTCATGCCATTAGGAATATCTCCTTTGGGAATCACCCAGTGTTGAAAGTCACGGGTTGAAATTAGCAAGATTTCAACTTTACCATTGTTCACTCTGTAAGGAATCACCCCAGACTGTTTCAACACTTTGCTGGCTTTTCGACTCATGTAATTTACATCCTGTACTAACTAGCTTTTTGTACAATGCTTACTTCAGAAAGTCTAGAGCTGATACCGGATAAATTTTGGTTAATTTTAAGTTATGAAAAGGTTAAAAAATGATTTTTACTTATAAAAGTTAATTATTCAAAAAATTTCCAGCATCAGTGTTTGAGCGGGTGATGATGATTTTAATTCCGCAGTTACGCTATTATTATCACACTGGTTTTATCTTGAAGAGTCAGACTCGAATGGCACTAAGTTAAGATATAGCCCCTGCCCCAACTTCCAGCCTGGAGGCTGGGAAACTATTCTCGGAGGCTCCGCCTCCTCTTTGTTAACAAGAGGCAGAGCCTCTCGGAACTCGTTCCCAGCTTGGAGGCTGGGAACGAAAATACAATAAGTCTTTGGGCTTTTCTTAGTGCCATTCGAGTCAGATTCCTATTCGTCAGTTGTATCCATAAAAGTTGTGGATAATTTGGGCAGCACTGTTGTTCAACTAACTGTAATAACTGTTCCCGCACTCTCGTTAGCTAATCTATCCACTGCACACACGGCATAGCTTCCCGCTTGTTGAACGGTAGCGAAGGTTGTGCCAGCAGACAAAATTCGCTGAATTGTCCAAGTATCGCCACTCAGCCGATAAAGTGTCCAGGAACGAACTGGCTGATTATCTCCAGGCTGCCAACTCAGTTTGCGGTTATTGACTTGTAATCCAATGGGTGGAGGTGGTGGTGTTGTATCCTGCCAAGGCAAAGTTGGCGGTAGCGCAGGTTTGTTATACAGCAGACTTTGGAATTTATCAGCAATGCCCTGACTATTTTCTGTTAAAACACTGAGATTAAAGAAGATATTCCCCAGTGATAACTGTGCAGCTTGGCTACGACTAACTATCACCTGCTTTTCAATCTCATCACTCTCCCGACTCTTGTTGCTTGGTTCTGTCAGATTGTTGCCAGCGTAAACGTGTCTTTGTTTTGTATTTACCTGTGTCCACCATTTTAGTAATGCTGAATAACTTTGTTGTGCTTGGTCTGTGCGCCAGTAAAGTTGAGGAGCGATATAATCAATCCAGCCTTCTTCTAACCATTTCTTTGAGTCAGCATACAGCACGTTGTAAGCATCCAACCCAGTAATACCAGTGGGTTGGCCGGGGCGATAAATTCCAAAGGGACTTATACCAAATTTAACGTCGGATTTGGTTGTTTTAATTCCTTGCCAAAGGCGCTGTACCATTTTGTTAACATTGTCTCGTCGCCAGTCGCCAAGGCTGAGTGTACCACCAGCTGCTTTATATGCAGCGTAGGTTTTGTCATCGGGGAAAGACTGTCCCTCAATGGGATATGGATAGAAATAATCATCTAAGTGAATGCCATCAACATCGTAGCGCTTCACTACATCGAGAATTACGTTATACGCTCTATCCTGAACTATTTTTAGTCCTGGGTCCATCCAGCGTTGAGTTTTCCACAAATAAACGCTTTCTGGATTGGTAGCTGCGATGTGGGGACGGACTGTTTTAGCTGGGTCGGTGGAAGTGCTAGCACGGTAAGGGTTAAACCAAGCATGGAGTTCAAGATTATGTTTATGACATTCTGCGATCGCAAACGCTAAAGGATCGTAAAATGGTTCCGGTGCTTTCCCCTGAGTTCCTGTAATCCAAGCACTCCAAGGCTCTAATTGAGATTCATACAAAGCGTCTCCCTCTGGTCGCACCTGGAAAATCAGAGCATTGAAGTTTAACGCTTGTAATTTAGTAATAATCTCGGTAAGTTCTGCTTTTTGTTGAGCAACAGTAAGTCCCGGTTTGGAAGGCCAATCACCATTCCACACAGATACTACCCATGCTCCCCGGAATTCCCGGCTATGATTTACCCTAACGCTACCGATAGGTGTTGGCGTTGGCGTTGGCGTTGGTATTGGAATTGGAGTTGGAGTTGGAATTGGAATTGGAATTGGAGTTGGAGTTGGAGTTGGTGCTGGAATTGGTGTCGGTGCTGGAATTGTTGTCGGTGTTGGTGTTGGTGTGGGCGTTAATATTATTGGCGGCTGTACTAGGTAACTAGAGGTAATTTTTTCTGCCTGACCTAAATACACCAAGGCTTGATAAATAATCACTGCCACATCTGCACGAGTGGCTGCGAGATTAGGATTAAGTAATTTAATATTTGGAAAACTAACCACCAATCCAGCGCTGGTGGCAATAGCTACGTGATTTCTACCATACTCAGGAATCTGAACAGAATCCTGATAAATTTGTGAGAGTTTTGAGAGGAGGTCAGGTTTTACCTTGGTAGCAATTTCTAAGCCCGCTACCAAGGAAACTAAGACTTCTACTCTAGTAATTCGGTTAGCAAAACGGAAAGTTTTATCAGGAAACCCGCTAACAAATGCTTTTTCGTAAGCTGTTTTGATGGCTGCTGCTGCCCAATAATTCGTAGGTACATCAACAAAGGGAACATACTGCCGCTTCTTGGAAACTGTCCCAAATGCGTTGGCAATAATAGCGGCAAATTCAGCACGGGTAAGTGAATTATCGGGGCGATAAGTGCCATTAGGCAACCCACTGACAATACCGCGTTGGGCTAAGGCTGTAATAAATGAGCGTGCCCAATGGTTTTGAATATCCGAAAATGGAGTAGCAATAGATACCATTGTTAATTGCAGCTAGCTGGCCTTGATTTTGATTTCCTTTGTTAATTTAGCAATTTTGTTGGCGTAGGCATAGCCAGCTGTAGGCATCGCTGCTGCAATGTCTTGTAAACTTTTTTGGTATTGAGGATTGGGGATTAGGCATTTAGAAAACCTTTCCCTATCGTCTATTCTCTATTTAAGGTAGTTCTCCACTTAAGGTAGAACGCCCATTCAACGCCAGCATCACGCGTGAAATGCCGCTAAAAATAATGCTGACACCAACTAATGTCCCAATTAGCCAAGGCGCATTGAAGGGCCATTGGAACCAAATCATTGCACCTAACACAAGGGTAATAATGCCATTAGCTAATATCCACGTCCAGTTTTGTTGCGGACGCAACTTGAATGCCAGAATTAACTCGAATGTGCCTTCAGTCAACAAAAATGTGCCAAGTAACAGAGTCAGTGTCAAAACACCCGTATAAGGGTAAACAAACAGCATGATGCCGGTGGCAATGTAAAGCCCGCTCAAAAGAAGTTTCCAAAGAAAACCTCCTCGTTCGCGGGTTTGCGTTGCATAAACTAGTTTTGTAAATCCGGCGAAAATCAAAATCGCTGCAATCCAAGTTTCGGCGAATATGGTGGTGAAATTAGGGGCTGCGATCGCAATAACCCCTAAAATACTCAAGAGAACACCTGTTATCAGTGACCCATTCACATTCTTGTTAGTATCTCTAGAAATATCGGTTGTCATAAAAATCCTTTTCCTATTCTTAGACTAAACTCTACATTTAGGTTAGGGAATTTCTAAGTAACAGGGTATGAACCCTAAGATAGACTCTTTAGTATTAACTTAATCCTAATAGAGACTAAAATCTATCACTCTTGAGACACTAAACAAATCATCTCATGACAAATCTATTGTCTGTAAGTAATCCTTATAAGAGTTCTGCAAGACTACTAAGGCGTTCATAAACAGAGATGAGACGATCTCCTTCAAGTTCAACAGAAGTATTTGGATAATTCTGAATAGCTCCAAGTAGTGTAACTTCACCATTTTGTTGAATAGATGTACTTAAAGCGCTTCGCAATGCCTGCCGATCTAATTGTCCTCCAGGAGGGTGAACTACCTCACCAATTTGGTTAACTAAAATTGGCCCAGCCCAACTACCTAGTAAGCTATTTAAAAATGCAGCATCAGCTTTTATTGGTGCTTTCAGTGCCTTACGAGCTACTGCGGGATCTTGTTGCGCTGCCTGTAAATAAGCTCTTAATGTTGGAGTAGTTTTGCCAGTTTCTGTAAACTGACTTAATTCTTCAACCGATATTTGCCCCTGAAAAGTACCATACTTTAAAACAACTTGCTCGGCAGCATTAGCATTAGTAGTTGAAAATAGAACAATACCGCCTATACCTAAAGCTACTATCTGAGTGAGTAACTTAGTAAATTTTTTATTGTTTAATCGACTGAAAAGTTGAGAAATCTGCATTTTGTTAAACTTGATAATGGTATGGAGTAGACATAAGCAAAAAATGCCTATGTCTTAGGATTAAACTTTGTTATTAGGCGAAGCTGCATGAGGTAGTATTGATTGATCTTCGTCTAAAGTTGGTGCAGGTACGCCCAAATGCTTCCTTGTAGTTTCTTCAGCAAGCTTTCGGTCTTGTTCGTTCTCGAACTGATTCTCATCTAACAAATGAGGATTTTTTGCTGCTTCGTCTCGGTTTGGTCGATAACCATTTTTCCACCTGTACTTCCAGTCCATAATTTAAAAGGCAGATATACTATACTACTGCAATTTGATTTCCTAGTTGTCTATAGTAGACGCTGAATGGAAAGTGATACTCCTGCTATGGGTTGAAGAGGCTCATTCAGTGGGTATAAATTTAACATCTTAGAGTAAGAATACTTTGCTGCGTAAATTTTAATACTTTAATACGCAAATAACAAGTCATGAGTGGCGATCGCCAATGTAATAACTATTGTCATGACGAGCTGCGATCGCTACTGGTGTTACATAAAATTTTACAGTTGCAAGGATTTATTTGATTTTATATTTTTATTCAAAAATAGATATGATAAATATTATTTTAGATATTGCCCAAATACATAATCAGACAATTATGCTTAAAGAACAGATTACACAAGAACTAGAAAAATTACCTGAACCTCTGTTACAGGAAATTTTAGATTTTGTTCAATTCTTACAAGCAAAGTACCAAAAAGATAAAATTTTAGAAATCACCATTATGAGTGAATCATCACTGCAAAAAGATTGGTTAAGACCAGAGGAAGATACAGCATGGCAGGATTTGTAAAAGGAGATGTTGTTATTGTTCCATTTCCCTTTTCAGACTTAACTCAGACAAAACGCAGACCTGCTTTAGTTCTTGCTACACTTCAGGGGAATGACCTGATTCTTTGCCAAATTACTAGCCAATCAGTTAGTGATATCTATGCTATTGAACTGAATAATAGTAATTTTAGCTACGGTCGATTGAATCAGCCAAGTAATATCAGAACAAATCGAATTTTTACTGCCGATCAAGAAATTGTTTTATATCAAGCAGGTCAAATAAAACCTGAAAAATTAACAGAGGTGATTAATAAAGTTATTGAAATTATACAGCACTAAAGGCTGTAGTTATATGGAGTATTTGACTAAGTTGGACTGATGACAGTTGATTCGGTAACTGGCGGTTGTTTGACAGTTCTACATGGACTTGGGGCGTCTGATTGTAAAAGTCACTCTCAACCAATATCTCTATAGATATAGCGGTTCCCGATCTGGTGAGGTACGTTTTCAAAGTTACTAACCTTGCTCACAAAGATTTAGGTGTACCTCAGTTGCTTAGGAAACGCTATATAACTAAAAAAGCTATTTTTATTATAATTACACCTTTAGGCTCACGCAATTGAAACTAAAAAGGTTAATACTGAAAAATAACGGTATCAGCATTAAATCTGGTTGTAATCAAAAATTACAGCCCAGATAACAAATAGATAAATAGAGAAAAAAGTACAAACAATGACAACTTCTACAGACCGCGATCAACAGATTAAAAAACTGCATGAGCTAATCAAAGATATTGATTATGGTATGTTTACCACAGTCGATGATGATGGCAGCTTGCATAGTTACCCTATGTCAAAGAGTGGTGAGATTAACTCTGATAGTATACTCTGGTTTTTTACTTATGCTGGTTCCCATAAGGTGACTGAAATTGAACACCATGAGCAGGTCAATATTAGTTTCTCATCACCCGAACAGCAGCGATACGTTTCTATCTCAGGTACAGCACAACTTGTGAAAGACCGCAACAAGATGCGAGAACTATGGAAGCCGGAACTTCAAACCTGGTTTCCTAAAGGACTAGACGAACCTGATATTGCTTTGTTGAAGGTGAATATTAACCAGGTTAATTATTGGGATAGTGTATCGAGTTTCAAGCCACAAACAATTAGTTTTTTGACCCCATCACGTCTTTAAGTAATAAATAATTCGTAATTCGTAATTCGTAATTAACAATTGAATTACGAATTATTTCAGACTTGTAGACTGATTATTGTAGAGAAGGCGATTCATCGCGTCTCTTAACCGAACAGTATTTGAAGTGACTAGCCACCAAAATATCAATCATGGGACGATCGCCTCAAGAAAAGCGTAGGCGTAGCCCGCACTTCTCTACGTTCGCGCAGCGTGTCGCAGACAGACGCTCCGCGTAGCTTGCTTCCCCGGAGGGGTACAACAAGCTCAGTGACCATCGTAGACATCGCTCCATTTGTTTTCATGAAAATATGATGACTAATAAGGAATCGCTTTTGCTTTAATAGGATATAGTACAGTTTTAGAGATATGAGCAAAAATGAATGTAGAGACGTAGCGCTGCTATGTTTCTACAAGGGTTATGGGTAACACATATTTAATTTTACTCATATCTCTTTTATGTAAAATCGTAGTCTTTCTAAACGCACAGGGACGAAAAGCAAGCGCAGAGTGTTTTGGAAGCAATGTTGTATTTAGGAAGTATCAGATGTCGCACAAACAATTGATTTATTGCTGGCAAAAATGGTTACTTCCCATCTTGATGCCTGCCACTGTGCAAATAGTGGTTCTAACATTAGGGATGTTGAGCATCTTGGGAAGCACTGCTCCTATGAGTCATGCTCAAACTGTTTTTAGCACTAGGCACATCCAAGAGCAACAGACATCATCAAAATCGACAGTGCTAAATGCCACCGTATATCACAGTCCCGATTGTAACTGTTGTGGCGGGTGGATTGAGCACTTAAAGACACAGGGTTTTAAAATCACAGATTTTTCTACGCCTGACATCGAAACAGTCAAACAAAAATACAACGTGCCGGATAACTTGTCATCTTGCCATACAGCAATTGTTAATGGATATGTTATCGAAGGACACGTCCCCGCAGGCGACATCAAACGTCTGCTTCAAGAAAAGCCAAATGTTGTTGGTTTATCTGTTCCTCAAATGCCTGTAGGCACTCCGGGGATGGAAATGGGCAATCGAAAAGACCCGTTTTCTGTGCTTTCTTTCGCTCGCAATAACTCAGTTGCAGTATTCAATAAGTATCCTGGTGAGTCCTGAGTGAATTAAAGGGGTCTTTTAACTCAAAACTCAGCACTCTTTATTTAGAACCAGTTTTGATCGACTGCGACAAATGACTTAACCATCTCCTCAACCAGAAAGTAGATGGTGCGCTTGCAATATTTTGAGAAAGAAACTCAATGGCATGGTTACAATCTTGCAGGTTGGCATCGAGTCCCATTGCAAGATAAATTTCACGAGCATTGCAAAAGGCATCCATCGCTTCTGATTCGCGATTGATTTTTTCTAATACCAAACCCACATTAAACCAAGCGTTTGCTTCCCCGTTTGGGTCATTAAGATCGCTTCTAATCTCTAATGAATGCTGATAGAACTCCAACGCCCTTTGGTACTTTCCTAAAGCCTTATAAGCACCGCCCAATCCACTCAAGGCCATGCTTTGACCATTGCGATCGCTGATAAATTTTGCCAGCCCTAACCATTGTTGGTAAAATTCAATTGCTAGTTGGTAAGATCCCAATGATTCATAAGTGTTGCCCAAACTTCCCAGGCAAATGCATTCCCCAGTCCAGTCGCCTGTTTTCTTGGTTATACTCAACCACTGGTGATAAAATTCAATCGCTTGCTCGTACTTACGCAGATATTCATAAGTATTACCCAAGCTTCCTAAGCAAATACCTTCCCCAGTGCGATCGCCTATTTTCCTGGTAATACTCAACCACTGGTGATAAAATTCAATCGCTCGCTGGTATTTTCCCAGTGATTGGTAAGCGTTACCCAACCCAGATAAAGATTTAGCTTCTTCTAAGCGATCGCCTATTTCTTTAGCTATATCTAACCACTGCTGATAAAACTCAATTGCTAGGTGGTACTCACCTAGTGACTGGTAAGCATTGCCCAAACTTGCCAAAGAAATGACTTCTGCATTGCGATCGCCTGTTTCTCTGGCTTTTTCTAAGCACTGCTCTTCAAACTCAATGGACTCAATATTATTTAGGCCCCCGGATCTTATTACTTCTGTCATTCTCTATAGAAATTTTTGCTCGATAAGCTGTCGATTATACAATTTTCTGTGGCTTTAGCACAGGATAAGTGCAACTTATGTCCAAATCGAAAAATTCTTTTTCAATATCAAGCTTTCTTATATCTTTTCATACACAGCGATCGCTATGTATAAAAGGCTTTTATTTATCCTTAGTAATAAGCATACAAATATACCATACTGAAAAACTTAGCGTTCTCAAAAGGTATAAGAAAAACCAAATTAATCAGCAGCAGCATAATCTGGCAATACGTTGAGTTCTAAATTAACAGCACTTAAATAATTTTGATCGTTTAAAACTTGTGATGGTAATTTATCTGCATTCACAGCAGCTTTAACCAAATCTTTCGCAAGAATATTTCTATTCAAAGTTTTAAGTACTAGCTCTTCTCCGCTAGGAATACCATGTTGTTGCAGACCTCCTTGATAAGCAAAATTAACTAGATTCAAAGGCTGGAGGTAATTCGCAGAAGTCGAGTTAGTGGATAAATTATTAGAGTTAACAGCTATTGTTTCACTGTTGTTAGTAGTAGCTGTTTGAGCGCCAGCGATTCCAGGTACAAGAGTGATAGAAGCAAAAATCAGTGCAGAATTTATTAAGTTAGTAAGTTTCATAAGTTATATTTAGGTAAAATGCGATCGGTCTTCCTTAGTAATAGATTCCTCTTTATTATTAATCTCAGCTTCCTTCAGTCAGGTCATCTGATCGGTTGATCTATGACTCACCCAAAAGGGTGAGCTAATTGAGTGATACAAACAGCAATAGAGACTCAGTTAAGTCCAGACACAAAAAAGATTGGTTGAAATTTTCAAGTATGTAACTGAGGCGAGTTGAACATTTATGCAGTTTTTCAATTCGCCTCTTGAATTCCCCTAACAAAACAAAAATTTCTGCTGCTAAGGCGCATCTGCGGCTGATAACTCAAACACGCCCATTGGCCCAAGCCGAATCGTGAGTATTTCTACATCAGTGATTGCTATGTGGGGGCCTTGTTGGGTGTGGGCTGGGGTGAACCAAAAAATTCCACCAGAACAACTCTTTCCCCCAGTTTCTACAACTCCTTTCATCACATAGACATACTCATCGCAAGGATGAGTATGAATGGGAATCGTTGTACCTGCCTTCATTGTTAACAGGTGTATTGAACCCTGCGATACAGGCTCGGCTAGGGGTAAAAACTTAGCACCAGGAAACTGCTCAATGTCCAGCGATCGCTCAAAGTCGGTTTGAATAAAGGTCTGTTCTGACATCTTCTTTACCTCTTTTTAATTAATTAGTGTTCTAGCAAGCTTGACGGCAAAGCGTGTTTATAGTACAAATATACTATAAACACGCTTGATATTGCATAAAACTTTACCACTCCCGACTACACCAATAGGAGAGTACAAAATAAATGAAGCTATCTAAGGTAGACTTGAGCAGTTTAGTAGCGATCGCTCATTCTGATGGATATTTGCAATTGTTGCTCGATCGAGGCAACGAACTAGAGTTTTTGGAAATTCCGGCCCCGATACAAGCTTATGAAGGATTGCAAGAACTCAACGAGGCAATTGCCGAAACGACTGCATTACCCTTTGAAGAAGAACCAATTGTCATGCTACCAGTTGTCTCATCAATGGCTATGGCTGTAGGCTACGATCGCAACGAACAGATTTTGCAAGTTGAGTTTCAGAGTGGAGCGGTTTATCAGTACTTAGGCGTAGACGAGGATACTTGGGAAGATTTACATTCCTCGGACTCAATTGGCAGCTTTTTCAATCAAGAAATTAAAGGTAGATATGACTGCGATCGTCTAGATCGTGCAGATTAATGACTAATAACTGCATGTAGGGTTTTCAATAATTCTTGCGTTGTATAAGGTTTAGATAAAAAGGCTGTATACTCAGCCGTTTTATCGAGCGGTACTTGCTCACTTGTTACTAGTCCACTTACAGCAATAATCGGCAACAGCGGATTTATATTTTGCAATGTGCGAATGGTAGTTGCTCCATCCATCTTGGACATCATTATATCAATAATCGCCGCACTAATTGTCTCTTGATGCTCGGTGTAAATTTCTAATGCTTCCATGCCATCACCAGCAGTAATTGCTGTGTAATTATAGTTTTCTAGGGATGTTTTAGTAATTTCCTGAATGGCAGTTTCATCATCTACAACTAAAATGCATTCTCCCGATCCCGTTGGGATTTCTATATCTTTTAACGACTGGATTGGAACTTGATTAACTGCTGGCAAGTAAACTTGAAATTTTGTCCCTTCGCCTACACAACTTGATACATTAATAAAACCATCATGTTCTTTAATAATTGATATTACTGTTGATAGCCCAAGCCCTGTACCTTTACCCAACTCTTTTGTCGTAAAAAATGGCTCAAATATTCTATCTAATATTTCTTTGCTAATTCCCAATCCTGTATCAGCAACTGTCAAGGCAATGTAAGCACCAACTTTAGCTCCTATATGCATACTTGCATGAATTTCATCAATCCAAATATTCTCGGCAGATATTGTTAAAGTTCCGCCTGTAAGCATGGCATCCCGCGCATTGAGACACAAATTAATTAATACCTGATGCAGTTGGGTGCTATCAGCACAAATAGGTAACAATTCCTCCTGAATTTCTGTGTACACTGTAATTGATTTGGGAAATGTTTGTAAAATAATTTGCTGTATTTCTAAAATCAAGTGTTTGACTTGAAGTACAGTATGTTGAGGCGTAGCGGTTTGTCCTTGGATATCGCCTTCGATTCCCCTGGCGAATGACAGCACTTGCTTAACTAAATCAGCACCACGTTTAGCATTGCTTTCTATGATTGATAGCATCTGATTAATTTGTGGTTCGCGGTTTTTTGCTTTGAGCAGATGCACTGACATCAAAATTGGTGACAACACATTATTTAAATCGTGAGCAATCCCACTAGCGAGAGTGCCTATACTTTCCATGCGTTGGGCACGTAAAACTTGCTTTTCTAATTGTTTTTTCTGGGTAATATCAGTATCAATAGCAAGAATTGATTTGACTTGAGAATGCTCATCTTCAAGCAGCATCCAGCGACTTTCAACGATCAGTTTCTTTCCAGATTTGCTAGTTTTATGTAACTCACCTTGCCAAAAACCATTCTTTAAGACAGTTTGATAAATTTCTAAATATTGTGCCAAAGCTTCAGTGGATAAAAGTTCATCGAAGTATTTGCCTATAGCTTCTTCTGACTTCCATCCATAAAGTTCTTCAGCCTTTTTGTTCCATAATAAAATTTTGTTGGACAAATCTTGCACGAAAATTGCATCATTGACAAGATCCAACAATACTGCTTGTTCGTGAATTTGTTGTTCTACTTGTTTGCAACTGTCCAAAATAGATTCGCTTTGGTGTAATGCTTCTTGTACCTGCTTGTACTCCTGTTTGATGCTTGCCAGTTCAACTAAGTTCCGCCGATTCTCTAGTTGTCTAACTATCATGCGGCTAAGAGTTTGCAATGCTTCCACTTGTTGGGGATTGATTTGGTGTGGTACGCGATCGACTATACACAGAGTCCCGATCGCTTCTCCTTCCGGTGCTAACAAAGGAACACCAGCATAAAATCTCGCACCAAATTCAGCAGAAGTAACTAGGGGATTGGTCGCAAATCGTTTATCAGCCAAGGTGTCGGGAATAATCAAAACTTCACCACTTTCCATGCAAATAGAGCCGAAGCCCTTATTTCGTGGCATTTCCGGTACATCCAACCCCACCTTAGCTTTGAACCACTGACGGTTAGCATCAATTAGATTAATCAAGGCGATCGGTGTGTTACAAATCTGTGTGGCTAAAAACGCTAGATCGTCGAATGCTTCTTCTGGTGGAGTGTCGAGAATCTGGTACTGGTGCAGAGCCTCAAGCCTCGCTGATTCTTTGTTAGACACGAAAGATTTCATTAAATTGTTCCTAACTATTGCTGAATGACCACTTGCCCTCGTGTTACTAATAAACGTGGATTTATAGTGCTTTCTGGAGGTGAGCATTGCCACCAAAAATATCACACAGACTTTTGTGGGCAATTCAGCCTTGACTGCACTTGATAGCTCAATCAAATCACCATTGGATTATTGAAATAAGCGAACAAGCAGATAACTTGATTGTTCTAATTATAATAATATGTCTTAAGGGGGATAACAGTAAATTATGGTGATTTTAAACAGATTTTAGAAGATTTTAGTCACGAGTATTTTTTGCTAACAAATAAAATTACTTTTACTATGACAAGAGAATTTTAATCCTTAATTGCTATCCTGATAGACAACAAAATTTATCAACTTCAAAAATCCTCTTTTGCCCACAAGCATTAACTAAAGCCACTCAACATAGACTAGTAATGCTTTCTTCAGAGACAATAGAAAAAACCTATATAATATCAACGCAGTTATGACAACCACACTTACCTCTGCTGTTAAACCAAGAGCCGAAGATAGTTTTGCCATTACCTTTGCGCCATTATCTCTGGAAGAAATCTACGCCAAATCTGACGATCCAGCCAATGGTGCTGTGGTTGTGATGAGTGGTATGGTTCGCAATCAAACCGATGGTAAGCCTGTGATTGCTCTAGAGTATCAAGCTTATGAACCGATGGCGTTGCGGATATTTTATCAAATTGCTGCTGATATTCGCTTATCTATGTCTGATGTGAATCGAGTCGCGATTTATCATCGTGTTGGACGTTTGCAAGTTGGGGAAATCAGCGTTTTAGTAGCTGTGGGTTCTCCTCATCGGAGTGAGGCGTTTGAAGCTTGCCAATATGCTATTGATACCCTCAAACACAATGCCCCTATATGGAAAAAAGAACATTGGCAAGACGGTTCTAGCACCTGGGTGAGTATTGGTGCGTGTGAAACATCAGGAGAAAATTGTTGATTTGAAAAAGAATTCAGAATGGGCTACGCCCCGCTGCGCTAACAGGAGTCAGATTGACAAAATCTTGACAAGCATAGGTAAAATGCTATGCTCTTTTTCCAAATCTATTGAACTCATCGACACCACTCACCAGAACCTTGAAAACCGTGATAACTTCTCTACGAGACGCTGCGCGAACGTTGAATGGTGTCGATTGTTTCCACAGTAAGGGTTTCAGGCTACAACATCGATTGTTTGTCGCTGTGCAAAAGTACTCTTAACGAACTCTGCAATCTCTATACGATTCCCACCGGGATCTTGGAGGAAAAACCGCACGCATCCTGGAAGTGGTCGTCGATCGGGAATAATTTCTATCCTATGCTCTTTTAGGTGTTCTTCAAAGGCGTTCAAGTTATCGACTTGGAAACAAAAATGTCGTCTAGATGCTTGGTTATTGGCATTTTTCTCTCTACTAACGTGCAGTTCAATGTCTCCCAACTTGTACCACGCTCCTGAATCATTTTTGATGACATCAGGTCTGGGAATTTCACTCAATCCTAAAACTTTACTATAAAAAAACAGCATTGTATCCTCCACTTCCAGAGGATAGGTAACTTGAATATGATGAACTGCATTAAGCTTCATAAATTTTTCTCCTAATTTGGGTTAAATTTGGTAACGCTACAATCACCTTTTGCCCTAATACTGGCGTATTTCTAAAGTTTTTCTGTTCCGACTACCAAACATCTATACAACAAGCTTGCCCATACTGATGCGTTCTTCAATGAGATAGCCAAGTTTTCTATAAAACTCAACTACTTCTGCGTTGGAGACACGAACTTGGAGATTGATTTTGAGGCATCCCATCGCTATCAATACCCTCTCTGCGTGCTGCACTAGCTTGCTACCAATACCCTGCCGTTGATACTGAGGACTGACCGCAACTGTGTATAGCCAACCGCGATGCCCGTCATATCCTGCCATGATAGTGCCTACAATTACAGAGTTAATCTCAGTAACGAAAAACAACTCAGGCTGTACAGCAAGCTTCTGACTGATTACCAAGTTTGGGCTGCTGTGCGATGGGTTATTAGGAAACACCTCATCCCACAAAGCACTGACTAATTCAGCATCAGATTCTTGATATGGTCTTATATTCATCTACATCTCTAAATCAAAGGACTTGCCTTTGCACATTGTTTGTGAAATACTACTCTTAAAACTACGGCAAATCGATATATTTTAAGTAGTATTGTACAAAAATTACCATAAAACATCGCGTCCTGAAAGCAATTACAGGCTAATCCTAAGATGACAAACACAGAAATTCGCACTGCTCAAGTGAAAGTCCCTAACGGAGATTTGCAAATTGATGCTTACTTAGCTGAACCAGCCCAAAAGGGAACCTTCCCAGCCGTGATTGTGATTCAGGAAATTTTTGGGGTTAATATTCACATTCGGGAAGTTGCTGAAAAATTTGCCAAAGAGGGTTATGTGGCGATCGCACCGACTTTATTTCAACGCACCGCTCCCGGTTTTGAGGGTGGATACACTCCTGAAGATGTTCAGCAAGGAAGAGGATATAAGGAACAGACAACAGCCGATGAAATATTGAGTGATATTAAGGCTGCGATCGCTTATTTAAGAACTCTACCAAATGTGCAAGGAGATGCGATCGGCTCCATTGGTTTCTGCTTTGGTGGTCATGTCGTTTATCTAGCTGCCACCTTACCAGATATTAAAGTTACAGCTTCCTTCTATGGTGGCGGGATTCCCAACTCAACTCCCGGCGGTGGAGAACCAACCATCACCCGCACTCCAGAGATTAAAGGCCCCATTTACGCCTTCTTTGGTCTTGACGATCAGGGAATCCCCTTAGAACATACAGAACAGATTGAGGCTGAATTGAAGAAAAATCAGATTACTCATGCTATCTTCCGTTATCCCGGTGCGGGACATGGCTTTTTCTGCAATCATCGCGCTAGCTACAATGCCGAAGCTGCTGCCGATGCTTGGAAAAACGTTCAAGAACTATTCCAAAAGAACCTTCAGCTTCAAAAAGTTTAAATCTTTAGGTTACGAGCAATACAACACTAGAGGCGCACATCTGTGTGCATTGGTGTCAACTTAAGCAAAAAGCTTTGTCAAATCTCGTTTTCAGCCTCTGGGCTGGAAATGCTGCTCCTGGTGGCTCTGCCGCCAGCAAAGGAAGCTGAGCCTCTAAGACAGCATTCCCAGTCTGAGCAGGGGAACGAGACAATATCTAAAAGCTTTTTCTAGGCTGGCTTTCACGTTAAGTTGACACCAATGATCTGTGTGCCTTTACGACTGAAAATAGGCAAATATTAGCCAAATAAGTCCAAAAGCAAATAAAAAAATAAAGTATCACGTCCATGATTCCCGCCTTCAAACAGCCACGAGTTCAAATTTTTCAACGTTTTTCACTATTCCTTTTACCTGGATTATTAACAATCTCAACAACCTTAATCAGTTGCTCAGTCCAAACTCCAAATTCAGCAAATCAAACCACTGGCTTGAAAACCAAAGTTGTCCGAATGGGATATCAAAGTTCTGGGGATATTTTCAGACTTAAAGGATTGATCGAAAAACGTCTAAAGCCTTTAGGTGTTTCTGTAGAATGGGCGCAATTTGCCGCCGGGCCACAACTGATGGAAGCGATGAATGTGGGCAGGGTTGATATTGGCTCTGTAGGCGAGACTCCCCCGATATTTGCCCAAGCGGCGGGCACATCTTTAGTTTATGTTGCTAGTAATAAACCCAGTACTGGTAAAGGAAGCGGGATTATCGTTCAAAATAATTCACCGATTCGGACTTTAGCCGATCTCAAAGGTAAAAAAGTAGTTTTTCAAAAGGGTTCTGCGTCCCATTACTTATTAATAAAAGCTTTGGAAGAAGCTGGTTTAAAATATAATGATATTCAAGCTATTAGCCTCCCTCCTTCAGAGGCTCGTGATGCCTTTATTCAAGGAAAAATTGATGCCTGGGTAACTTGGGATCCTTATTTAGCTGTGGCTGAAAAAAAGGCCAATGCTCGTGTTTTGCGAGATGCTAGTGGCATTTCTACTCAGGGCGGATATTACATGGCAGCGAGAAAATTTGCCACAGAAAATCCGAAATTAGTACGATTAGTTCTTGAGGAGATAGACAACACAGGGCAATGGGCTGAGAAAAACCGAGCAGAAGTTGTAAAACTGACTATTCCTCACCTCAAAATTGATGAAGATATTTTAACAACAATGGTTGGAAGGCGAACTTACGGGTTAAGACCAATTACACCCGAAATCATGGAAAAACAACAGAAAATTGCCGATTTGTTTGCCAAAGAAAAAGTGATTCCTAAACCCATCAATATTAAGGAAGCGATGCTGACTAGCGAACAATATGCAGCTATAACACCGGAAACCATTAGCCAAAAATAGTGCCAGGAGATAAGAAAATGGAAGTTTTTTGGTATTTGCCGACACAGGGAGATGAGCGTTATTTAGGTACTACAATCGGCAGGCGACCAGCCACTTACCCCTATATGCAGCAAATCGCCCAAGCTGTTGATAAATTGGGCTATGGCGGGATGTTGATTGGTACTGGACAAAAACAAGATACTTGGATTGTCGCTACTTCATTAATTTCAGTTACAGAACGCTTGCGGTTTCTTGTAGCCTTTCGTCCGGCAATTATGTCGCCTTCTTTGGCAGTTAGAATGGCTGCTACTTTTGACCAGATTTCTAATGGTCGAATTATTCTGAATGTTGTCACTGGTGGCGACACCAAAGAACTTGCAAAAGATGGAATTTTCTTAGATCGTGACCAGCGTTATGAACTCACAGATGAATTTTTGACAATTTGGCGATCGCTAATGCAAGGTGAAGAAGTAACCTATAGTGGTCGCCATCTGAAAGTTCAAGGCGCTAAACTCCAATTTCCTCCCGTACAAAAGCCTTATCCCACTTTATATTTTGGTGGTTCTTCAGATGCGGCGCTCCAAGTTGCTGCCAAACACATTGATGTGTATTTAACTTGGGGTGAACCACCAGGTCAAGTTGCCCAAAAGATTACAAAGGTACGTCGATTAGCAGCAGAACAAGGTAGAACAGTCCGCTTTGGGATTCGGATGCACGTCATAGTCCGCGAAACTACGCAAAAAGCTTGGGATGCAGCTAATGAACTGATTCAGTATGTTGATGATGAAACCATAGCAGCTGCACATCAGCGGTTTGCTCAGTCGGAATCAGAAGGACAACGCCGCATGGCTCAACTGCATAATGGCGAACGCAAAAACCTAGAAATTAGCCCCAACTTATGGGCAGGTGTTGGCTTAGTGCGTGGAGGTGCTGGGACTGCCTTAGTTGGAGATCCAGACACAGTTGCAGCGCGAATGCTGGAATATGCCGATTTAGGAATTGATACCTTCGTTTTCTCAGGTTATCCCCATCTCGAAGAAGCTTATCGAGTCGCAGAATTACTGTTTCCTCGCTTACCAGTGCAAACCCCAGGCATCGCATTGCCACAGCAGGTTGCAAGTACATTCAGTGAATTTGTTACCAAAACAGATTTACTCAAACCACAGCCTGTGTAAGCAATTCAAAATTAAAAAAAGCATGAGTACTAAAAAACCTCAACTTAGACAGCCTAATTTTTCTAAAGCAAGTTTTGCAGCAAAAAGGCTCAAGCATTCCTACCTGAGCTATAACTAAATTCAATTTATAGACTAGCTTCAAAAGCTATATCTTTCGATCGCTAGTGGATAAGCTCAGTTAAAATTTATGGCTATAGTAATGTAAGATAATTATCTGGATGATGTCTGGTTAAAATCTATAACCTCAACAAAATCTAAATTACTAAAGCTGGGAGTTGGGAAACTCCGGTGAAATTCCGGGACTGTGCCGCAGCTGTGATGGGATTACCCAAGTCAGAATGCCAACTCTCAGGATGTCCTTAAGACACACTCACCGTCTACTCCCTGCGTTGCACGGGGAAGGAGTTCTAAGTTTGGTTTCTGGGTTTGCCACTTGTCCTGGCTTGTTTTATGCTACTCCCGCCGCAGATGGTATATTATCTCGCGTTAGAATACCAGGTGGGATTATTAGTAGTCAGCAGTGCCGTGCGATCGCAGATATAGCAGAACAGCACGGTGGCGGCTATATAGATGTGACTAATCGAGCCAACCTGCAAGTCCGTGAAATCCGCACGGGGATAAGTGCTGAGGTTCTGAAATACCTACAAAATATGGGATTGGGTTCTGACAATACTGTTGTAGACCAAATCCGCAATATTATGACCAGTCCAACTGCTGGTATCGATCCCCAAGAATTAATCGACACTCGCCCTTTTGTCCAAGGTTGGGATGATTATATTGCTGCACATCCGGCGCTTTCGGGACTGTCGGCCAAATTTAGCGTTTGCTTTGATGGTGGTGGGATAATTCAGGTGTGCGATCGCTTGAATGATATCACCTTTGCAGCTGTCTTAGTTAACGATAATGTTTATTTTCGCCTCTATCTCAGTGTCGGCGAGAAGGGTCAATCGCCCAGCGATACTGGAATTTTGTTACCACCAGAGGACTGTTTGCCCGTCTTAGCAGCTTTGGCGGATGTCTATCTAGCTTATAGTCATACTACGAGTAAGCGGCGGCTACGTCTAAGAGAGTTATTGAATACTTTGGGTTGTGAAAATTATCTCCAAGAAGTTGAGCAGCGTCTACCTTTTTCTCTTTTATTTAGTGAAATCAGAAAAGATCTAACCCCCCAACCCCCTTCCCTGCAAGGGAAGGGAGAGAAATTCTCCCCTCTCCTACAAGGAGAGGGGTTGGGGGAGAGGTCAGATGCGAAATATCAGCATATTGGCATCCATCCCCAACGTCAGCAAGGCTTATTTTACATTGGTGTCGTCTTGCCTCTTGGCCGATTGGAAAGTAGACAGATACGCGGTTTAGCAGATTTAGCAGCAAAATACGGCAGTGGAACTCTCAGGCTAACCCCTTGGCAAAATTTGCTCCTTACAGATATTCCTCAGCAATGGGTTGCTGATGTCCAAAGTGAAATTGCTTTATTAGGATTAGATTCTTCTGCAAGCAACATCAAGGGTGGATTAGTTGCCTGTTCTGGAAAAAAGGGTTGCGCCGCTTCTGCCACTGACACTAAAAGTCATGCATTGGCATTGGCAGAGTATCTTAAAACTCGCATTACTCTCGATTACCCAGTTAATATTCACTTCACTGGCTGCGAAAAATCTTGTGCCCAGCACAGCAAAAGTGATATTACTCTCCTCGGCCTCAGCATTGAGGCTGAAAATAGAACAGTGGAAGGATATCACATTTATGTTGGTGACAGCAATCAGAAATTCGGACGCGAACTATATCAATATGTAACTTTTGCCGAACTACCTGCATTAATAGAGCGGATGCTATATGTATATAAAATTCAACGCTTAAATTCTAATGAATCCTTTGGGGAATTTGCTAATGGATATCCAATAGCACAATTACAGCAGTTATTTGATAAACACTTAGAAAATGGAACCACAGATAAATACAGATGATTGATTCCTCCCTTTCTCTGACTCTGCGTTCTCTGCGTCTCTGTGGTTAATTAAATTAGGTATTTTTCTATTAAAAAAGAAGTATCTATACAGCAGTTTCGGCAGCTATGAGGTACATCCTAAAAGCTGAAAGCAATGATAGGAGAGGGGCAAGGAGAAAACTATATTGCATAATAGCCGGAAGCGCTGTAACTAACAAATCAATCCAAAATTTAAAATCTAAAATCCAAAATTGAATGTCCGACTATATCCGAGATGCCAACGAAATTTACCGTAATTCATTTGCAATTATCCGGTCAGAAGCAAACCTAGATGTGTTACCACCAGATGTAGCAAAAGTTGCTGTGCGTCTAATTCATGCCTGTGGGATGACGGATATTGTCACAGACTTAGGATATTCACCAACAGCAGTACAATCCGCAAGGGCAGCACTGGCCGCAGGAGCGCCAATTCTGTGCGATTGTCGGATGGTTGCCGATGGCGTTACCAGACGGCGGTTGTCTGCAAACAATCAAGTTATCTGTACCCTTAACGAACCGGAAGTGCCAGAACTTGCCCAGCGTATGGGTACTACAAGGTCGGCGGCAGCTCTAGAATTATGGCGATCGCACCTGGAAGGCTCAGTAATTGCAATTGGGAATGCGCCCACAGCACTATTCCGACTATTAGAAATGCTCGATGAAGGAGCGCCCAAACCTGCAATTATCTTGGGCTTTCCAGTGGGGTTTGTCGGTGCAGCCGAATCAAAAGCCGCACTGGCAGCAGATAGCAGAAATGTACCATTTTTAACCTTACACGGTCGGCGCGGTGGAAGTGCGATCGCGGCAGCAGCAGTTAACGCCCTGGCAACGGAGGAAGAATGAATATGCAACCCAAAGGTCGTCTTTATGGAATTGGTGTCGGCCCGGGCGATCCCGAACTATTGACTCTGAAAGCACTGCGGCTATTACGTGCGGCTCCTGTAGTAGCTTATCAATCAGCCACAGATAAAGAAAGTATCGCTAGAGCGATCGTGGCGCAATATCTTCCTGGCAATCAAATCGAGGTACTATTTCACCTCCCCCGCGCTTTGGAACCAGAAAAGGCCAAGTCTATTTATGACAACGAAATTCAACCAATCGCCGACCATTTAGCAGCCGGTCGAGATGTCGTAGTGTTATGCGAGGGCGATCCATTTTTCTATGGTTCATTTATGTACCTGTTCACGCGGTTATGCGACCAATACGAAACAGAAGTTGTCCCCGGAGTTTCCTCGTTGATGGCTTGTCCGGTAGCTTTGGGTGTACCTTTCACCTACTACACCGATATTCTCACTGTTCTACCCGCGCCATTGCCAGCAGAAGAACTGACTACACATCTGCTGATGACCGATGCAGCCGCAATTATGAAGCTAGGTCGTCACTTTACCAAAGTACGAGATATTCTGCATAAATTAGGGCTAGCATCACGGGCAAGATATATTGAGCGGGCATCAACATCACAGCAACGCATCATCCCCCTAGATGAAGTCGATCCAGCCGAAGTACCCTATTTCTCAATGATTGTGATTCCCACCAAGAATCGACTATAGACTGACCTTTTCTTTTTAGTTAAGGTATTGTTTAACTGATGATTGAGACTTTACCATAAAGAAATACTTCAAGAAAAGTTGATGGCTTCTAATAGCACCTTCACTCCTGATACGATCGCTGCTGGCTTTCATGCCCTGTCTGACCCCCTACGGATTAAGGTATTAGAACTGCTGCGCTCTCAAGAACTATGTGTTTGTGACCTGTGTGACCACCTGGGAACCACTCAATCTAAACTGTCATTTCATCTCAAAACCTTGAAAGAAGCGGGTTTAGTTCGCGCTCGTCAAGAAGGGCGCTGGATTTACTACAGCCTCAATCTACCGCAGTTTGTTGCCTTGGAGCAGTATTTAGCAGAATTCCGCCGTTTTAGCCCCATATTACCTATTCGTCCCCCCTGCGAGAGTTAAAAATCCATCAATTTTTTTTGTAATGTTTTATTTACTTATAGCTCTCTACGGATTGACAAATCAATTTTTTTTGAAATGATGGAGATATACTCTTGATATAACTCACAGGGGTGGGGTCAATGAACACAACAACAAAGGAATTGGCTCTCGCACTCGGAATGTTGGCTTTGACGACCAGTTGTACAGCACCATCCAACACATCTACTCAAACTCAGCAGTCACCGAAGGTTACTGAGGTCAGAGATTCTGGTAAGGCTGCAACAATTAAAATTGATGGTTCCAGCACGGTCTATCCGATTACCCAGGCGATGCCTGCGGCGGGCTACGCCTACGCTAAAGACTATCAAGCCAATCCAAAGAATCAGGTACAGGTTGCAGTTAACATTTCTGGTACTAGTGGCGGGTTTGAGAAATTCTGTAATGGAGAAACCGATATTAGCAACGCTTCTCGACCGATTTTGAAGGCAGAGATGGAAGCTTGCAAAAAAAATGGTGTGACGTATATGGAGTTTCCCATTGCTTTTGATGCGCTTACCGTTGCCGTCAATCCACAAAACAATTGGGCAAAAGACATCACAGTAGCAGAATTGAAAAAGATTTGGGAACCGTCAGCCCAAGGGAAAATCACTCGCTGGAACCAAGTACGTGCATCTTGGCCAGATCGCCCACTTAATTTGTATGGTGCTGGGAAAAAATCTGGTACTTTTGACTACTTTACAGAAGCGACTGTAGGTAAAACTAGAGTCAGTCGTAATGACTACACAGCCAGTGAAGACGATCGAGTATTGGTGGATGGCATTAGCAAAGATCCAAATGCTTTGGGTTACTTTGGCTATGCCTATTACGAAAAATCCCAAAATAAATTAAAAGCGCTGGCAATTAACAACGGCAAAGGTGCAGTACTGCCATCACGTCAAACTGTAGAGAAAGTTCAGTATCAGCCCCTTGCTCGACCTTTGTTTATCTATGTTAATTTTCGGGATAACCAAAACAAAAAATTAGTAAACAAATTTGTCGAATTTTACATTGATAAAGCCCCAACAATAGCAAGTTCTGTAGGTTATATACCTTTACCAGATGATAGTAAACGCCTCAATTACGTTCACTTATATCAAGGCAAAGTGGGAACAGTATTTGAAGGAGAAGCAGAGATGAACTTGACGATTGGAGAGTTATTACGGAAGGAAGGAAAGTTTTAGATATGGATAATCATCTAAACCAATCAACTTGTTCATTATGAAACTTTGAATGTAGCTGTATGAACCCCATGATGAACAAAAAGACTGCCAAACGCCTCTCTTTTATTGACCGTTTCCTAACCTTGTGGATTTTTTTAGCAATGGCGATCGGTGTTGCCCTTGGCTATTTCTTTCCTGGAGTAGAAGCCTTTATCAACCAGTTCCAGGTGGGAGCAACCAATATACCGATCGCCATCGGGTTAATTCTGATGATGTATCCGCCCTTAGCCAAGGTGCGGTATGAAGAACTAGGGGATGTATTTCGCAACGGAAAAATTCTTGGTGTTTCACTAATTCAAAATTGGATTATTGGGCCAATTTTGATGTTTGCTCTGGCGGCTATCTTCTTACACAGTTATCCAGAATACATGACGGGATTAATTCTGATTGGATTAGCCCGTTGTATTGCAATGGTAGTTGTGTGGAGTGACTTAGCACGAGGCAATACAGAGTATACGGCTGGATTGGTTGCCTTCAACAGCATATTTCAAGTTATCTTTTATAGTCCTTATGCCTGGTTTTTCATCACTGTATTACCGCCACTATTTGGATTACAAGGTAGTGTTGTGAATGTCAGCATTGCCGAGATTGCTGAAAGTGTATTTATCTATCTTGGCATTCCCTTTTTAGCTGGATTTTTCACTCGTTTCTTCTTAGTAAAGGTGAAAAGTAAGCAGTGGTATCATGAGGAATTTGTGCCTAAAATCAGCCCGATCACGCTGATTGCTCTGTTATTTACAATCGTCGTTATGTTCAGCTTGAAAGGGAATTTGATTGTTCAGATCCCCTTAGATGTAGTGAAGATTGCAATTCCGTTGATTGTCTACTTCATCATCATGTTTATGGTCAGCTTTTACATGGCTTGGCGCGTTAAGACGGACTATTCTAGAGCCGCAAGTGTAGCATTTACATCGGCAGGAAATAACTTTGAATTAGCGATCGCAGTGGCGATCGCAGTATTTGGCATTAATTCGGGTGTTGCTTTTGCCGCCGTCGTCGGGCCTCTTGTCGAAGTGCCTGTATTGATTGGTCTGGTTAATGTGGCTTTCTGGTTTGAAAAACGTTATTTTTCGCCATCTGAATCGAGAACCTTTTAAATTTAGTCAAATTATTCGGAGGAGTTGAACCATGAAACGTGTGATGTTTGTCTGCAAAAAGAATTCTGCGCGTTCCCAAATGGCGGAAGGTTTTGCTAAAACTCTTGGTAAAGGAAAGATTGCAGTGATTAGCTCTGGGTTAGAAGCAAGTCAGGTTAGACCAGAAGCAATCGCAACCATGAAAGAAATTGGTATCGACATTACCGATCAACACTCCAAACCCCTCAGTGATTTCCAAGCGAAAGACTTTGATGTAGTGATTTCTTTGTGTGGCTGTGGCGTGAATTTGCCGCCAGAGTGGGTTGTGCGGGAAGTATTTGAAGACTGGCAGTTAGACGATCCAGCAGAACAACCAGAAATTTTTCCGAGAGTCCGCGATGAAATCAAAGAACGGGTCACTCAATTAATTGAGTCTGTAAATAAAGAATTTACAACTGCTTGATAAATATTACTTGTAATACCGAGATTACACTAAAGCTCGAACCAATGGAGCAAGAAACAATTCAACCAATTTCAGAGAACCTCTACCAATTCGTAATTCGTAATTCGTAATTGAAAAATTCAGACTGTATCTAGGTTTTCAGGTTTGAATCTGTTGGCGAGTTTTAGAGAATTGGTATTACTTCTTGGAAATCCCTAAGCAATTATCATGACGACATTTGACCATCCCCCCAGAATTTTATTTTTGTATGGCTCCCTGCGTGAGCGTTCTTATAGCCGCCTTTTGGCAGAAGAAGCCGCACGCATCATTGAACAATTTGGGGCAGAGGTAAAGTTTTTCGATCCCCGCGAACTGCCGATTTACGGCAGCGTACTTGACACCCACCCAAAGGTGCAGGAGTTACGCCAATTAAGCTTGTGGTCAGAAGGCCAAGTCTGGTCTAGCCCAGAGTTGCACGGTCAGATTTCTGGCATTATGAAAAATCAAATTGATTGGATTCCGCTTAGTATTGGAGCCGTTCGCCCGACTCAAGGGAGAACTTTGGCTGTGATGCAAGTAAGCGGCGGATCTCAGTCTTTTAATGCCGTCAACACATTAAGAATTCTTGGACGCTGGATGCGGATGTTCACGATCCCCAATCAATCCTCAGTGGCTAAAGCATATCAGGAGTTTAATGAAGACTATACGATGAAAGATTCACTCTACCGCGATCGCGTTGTCGATGTGATGGAAGAACTTTACAAATTTACCTTGCTATTGCGTGACAAAGTTGATTATCTCACAGACCGCTATAGCGAACGTAAGGAAAAAGCTGCCAAAGAGACAATCAAGATAGCTTCTCAATCTCTTGAAATTAACTCTAATAAAACAAATTGACTATTGAGCATCAAAAAAAGATAACCTCCTGGCAGATTGAACCAGGAGATTTAAAAAAATTGATTCATCTTTACAAGCGTTGTAGCAGACTCAAACCGTGGCTATCAGTACCACAGGTATTGAAAAGAAAGTATTCATCAGCCAACTTTTGCACTTGTTCTGATTCCAAGGTGCTGGGTTTCCAAGGGTTAGGGTTATTGTAGGCGTAGAAAGTTTCCACACCATCAATGCCCTTTTCGGACGCAGCTGGAATTAAGTCAAAAAGCGATCGCTTGTAACGAGCTGGATGAGCCAGAACTGCCAATCCCCCAGCTTCATGAATAGCGGCAATCACGTTACTTGCCTGATATTCTTGCCCTGTAGTCGGCCTTCTTTGCAGATAGGGTTTCATACTAGGATGTTCTGTTGCAAAAGCGTAAGCCAAAATGTGAACTTCTATATTCAAAAGGTTGGCATTGATTTCCACGCCACTCCACAGGTGAGGAGTGGTTGCATGAGGATTATTCCACTTCCAATCTTCTAACCAAGCAAGGGCCGCTTGATAGCCGACAATACCATGATGATCGGTGATAGCTAACCCTTTTAACCCAATAGCGATCGCCTGCTCCATCAATGCACTAGGCTGCAATCTACCATCCGAGTAGACAGTGTGCATGTGAAAGTTGAATAACCTTGGACAACTATGTGCATCAATGTTACGGAATACTTGCTTTAAAAGTTCTGCCGAAGTTGTAGTACGGGCCAAATTTACAGCCATAACCCCCTCTGAAGAAAAATATATCCTTAACACACCAAAATGCTACATCTCTGGATGAGAAAGAACCAACACTAAATATTAGTATCGGCTGCTACTTTCTCAGCTTTCTCAGCAAATTTTTCAATATGTTAAGACTACGTTAGCAAATCTTAATCTCAGTAGTCATGGGTAATTTGCACTACTTTATTGTCAAGTAGTAGTAAATATTACACTTAAATTTTCATAAATGCGCCTATAACATCTGTGTTAAATGACTTATAAAATAAAGGTTTAGTAGATTACTTATTTCTAATAAGCCTGAAATACAAATTGATTGGGTGTGTAAAAAATATTATTTGTCTCAGTAATTACAGCTTTTTTCTAACCAATAATGACTTTAGCGACCGCATAAGTGAGTCTAAAATAGCTTCGAGAAAACTAGCGATGTCTACGACGGGCTATGCCTACGCTTGGGCTGCTGCATTATACCCCTCGCGCAATTCCAAAAGAATCTCCCTTCAAGGTGACTCCTAACGGTTCTATCACCACC
This sequence comes from Nostoc sp. PCC 9305, assembly GCF_963920915.1. Taxonomy (NCBI): domain Bacteria; kingdom Bacillati; phylum Cyanobacteriota; class Cyanophyceae; order Nostocales; family Nostocaceae; genus Nostoc; species Nostoc sp. PCC 9305. Next base: position 137,106 of record NZ_CAWUDN010000003.1, on the reverse strand, counting down.
TCACGAGAAAGGGACGCTTCAACTCTTCCGGCGATCGCAGCCGAAAGTTGATGTTCTCTTGCAAGCAGGACAATTCTCTCTGCATCCTGCTCCGACTCTGTATAAAATGCGAATCCTGCACCGTAATTGAACACTGAAAGCATCGTCTCGGCCCCGCCCTCAAGATGACTCTCAACAAATGTAAATATTTCTGGTACTGGGAGCATCGTTTCGATAACATATCGCAACGGCTTCACCGATCGCATCAGCTTTTGCCAGCCATGACCAGTGATATTCTCCATCGCTGTGGGACGAATTCCTTCGCCAAGCACCGCCTGTACAAGGGGCGTGTAAAGATACGATGCGGCATTCATCGCTTCCCAGAACTCCTGCCCACTGGGAAGTTTTGTTCTATAACCACCAGGAAGCGACTCGGCAAGCTTTCGCAGTGGGGTAAAACCGTTCTCATGGGGGCCCGAACTTTCGATGAGAACAATAGTATTTCCGGCATCCAGACGCGAGCTATCAATGGGAGCGACACCAGCAGGCATAACCCCAAAAACCGAGCCAGCGATGTCGAGCCGCCCTGGAATCATCTTGGTTTTTAGCTGAGGAGTTTCCCCTGAGAGATAGACACATCCGACTCGTTTGCAGCCCTCAACTACTCCATCCAGAAACCCATCAAGAAAAGCAGGGGTAAAGATTGTCTCAGGAGTACTCGACGGCAGATAAAGACCGAGAAGTATAGTCTGCATACCTGAAGTTGCGGCATCGTTCGTCAGACACGAGATGATTTTGATCCCAATATTCCACCAGAATCGTCGAAGTTCTTCTTCGGAAAGATCGTCAGGGCGGGTATCGTCTGCGGTGCCTAGTCCTTCCGGCACAAGTGTCATCGAAAGTTCTCTAGCACCCGCCTCTAGAAACGGAGCGAGGTTGAAGTTGAAAGCGTTGGCGCTTGCTCCCAGACCTGACGCGGGGACGATGCCATAAGCGCTTGCAAAGCCAAGTGTGCGTTTTGCGGCATCGATGAAGTGTCGTTTTGCAGCATCGAGAGTATCGTAATCGACTTGATCGAGAGCTTGAGCCATCAGGTTGTGTTTTAAGTTAGGAGTTAGGAGTTAGGAGTTAAAAGTTAGGAAAACTCATAACTCCTCACTTTAAAATACCTCAAAATACCTCATCTTCAATACCGCGCCACCATTCCCCTAAATTCATCAAGTCTTGGTAAATATCTTCTAATTCTTTGGTGTAGACATCATTTGTTAGGGTGGCTCGACGCTCTTGCAATTTTTTAAGGCGCAGTTGTACCAATACCCAAGGTTTAGAGATGCTATTCGTTGCTTCGATGTATTGCGCTAGTTCTTTGCTATCCATATATTTTGATTTATCCACCATCCCCCTGAACGCCTAACCAAAAACAGCCACGATACTAGTACAATGTCTAAGCTAGTTTTCAGGGTTTGTTTTCAGGGTTTGTAGTAAGCACTTTAGTGCTTAGAAAATAAGGACTAAAGTCCCTACTACGAACTCGCTTACCCATCAATTTAAACTTGACTGACTACTGTCGTGACTGCTGACAAGAGTGTTAACTGAATTATTTCTACTTTAGATATCTGGCACAAGCTACGTAGCCGCAAAGTAGCTGGCTAAAAGACATTGTAGCCAGTTCAAAACTGGCAAGTAATTAAGCTTTAGCCAAGTTTTCAGCAGCAAAGTCCCAGTTGACCAAGTTTTCTAGGAAATTCTTGATGAACGCTGGACGGGCGTTTTTATAGTCAATGTAGTAGGCGTGTTCCCAAACATCCAAGGTTAGGAGTGCCTTCTTACCATGAGCTAGGGGATTTTCTGCATTTGGTGTTTTGATCACCTTTAGCGTACCACCATCATCGATCAGCCAAGACCATCCACTGCCGAATTGAGTTGCAGCCGCGTTAGAGAACTCTTCCTTGAACTTGTCGAAGCTACCAAAATCTTTATCGATTTTGGCTGCGAGTTCACCAGTGGGTGTGCCACCACCTTGTGGTTTCAAAGAATTCCAGAAGAAAGTGTGGTTCCAAACTTGGGCAGCGTTGTTGAAAATTCCCACTTTAGAGGAGTCTTGGAAGGAAATTTTGATCACTTCTTCTAGGGACTTATCAGCAAGTTCTGTACCTTCAGTGAGCTTGTTGAGGTTGTCTACATAAGCTTTGTGATGCTTGCCGTAGTGATACTCAAAAGTTTCAGCTTTCATGCCAAAAGGCTCTAGAGCATCTTTTTCAAAGGGTAGTGGGGGCTGTACAAATGCCATTGTGTCAAATCCTCTCTTTACCGGTTTCCAGTTTTAAGCTATTGCAAAAATTTGGGAAATTAATAGCTTTTATTTGTAGGGGTTTTATGTCTTTGATTAGTGAAACATAAAACTTAACATCGTCATTCTACTACCAAAGTGTAGATAAAGTGAAGACGGAAACAAAGTACTTTGGTGATAAGTCAAATCAATAGTAATTCCTAACTATAAATAAAAATGACTAATATCTTCTACCGAAAGGCCAATAACTAACTAGCATTTAGCAATTAAAGCTTTAATACTTCTATCTTTAGTAAGATTAATTACGATTTGCAAAATCAGTCGAAAGCGAGATGACTTATTATTTAAATAAATGTAAAATAATTTTAAATTTAATAAGTGTTAATTTTCAAATTATATAGCTAACAGTCAAATTATCTCTTTTCTTTTTAAATAAATACAGTAAATACAGTTTTAAGGATGGTAAGTAAATAATCACTCACCCACCACCCTTTGAAACTAAAAAACTAACAGTAAATAGCAGTAATTAACGCTGAGATAAACGCTGTTGGTAATAGTTAACAATCTGTGCCGTGACTTCAGACACGTCCAAACCATCAGTTTGAAGTTCGATCGCATCTGCTGCTTTTTGCAAAGGGGAAACTTTGCGAGTGCTGTCTTTCCAGTCACGTTCGGCGATGTCGTGTTCCAACTGCTCTAAACTCACTTCAGGTTGACCTTGGGTGTTAAAGTCTTGCTGGCGGCGACGGGCGCGTTCACTTACAGAAGCGGTTAAGAAGATTTTAACTTCGGCATCGGGAAATACGTGAGTACCAATATCCCGACCTTCAGCAACTAAACCACCTCTTTTACCCCAGCTTTGCTGTTGTTTAACCAGTGCTTGACGGACAGCGCTTTGTGCCGCGATCGCAGATACAAGAGAAGTTACTTCAATGGTGCGAATTACCTGGGTAACATCAGTACCGTCAATCCAAACCCGCACAGATGATTGTAAATCCTCGGTGGGAGTCAGTTCAATTTTACACTGATTAGTTAATTCCGCGATCGCACATTCATCGTCAATCGCAATCCCCTTTTGTAGTACTAACCAAGTGACAGCACGGTACATTGCTCCTGTATCTAAATACACTAAATTCAGGTTTGCTGCCACTTGCCGCGCCACTGTGGATTTTCCAGCACCGGCTGGGCCATCAATGGCGATGATGGGTTGACGATCGCGCAATATAATATTGTCAATCAAACGTGTAGCACCAAGACGAGCTGCGATCGCCAACATTCCTTCCTCCTCAACTTTTTCTAAAGACATTAACGTAGTCGGTTCAACCAATTCAATATATTCCACTGAGATCGTGCTGACCATTGCCACTTCTTGCTGTACCACTGCTATCAACTTGTTGCTATTGCGATCGCCTGCAATGAATGCAGCTTCAGCTCGTTGCAAGCCACGATATAAGACTGCTGCTTGCTCTTTTGCCGTTGCAGTCAAATATTGATTGCGAGAACTGAAGGCCAGACCCGACGCTTCCCGTACTGTTGGACAAGCAACAATTTCTACTGGCAAATTTAAGTCAGCTACTAAGCGTTTAATAATTGCTAGTTGCTGACCATCCTTTTCACCAAAGTAGGCACGGTCAGGCTGTACCAAGTTGAAAAGTTTGGTAACAATCGTAGCGACACCCTGAAAGTGACCTTGCCGAGAACGACCACACAAGCCTGTCATCATAGCAGATGGGGGGATAACTTGTGTAACCTTTGATTCTTGTATACTCTTCTGAGGAACTGCCATTTCTTCCGGAGTCGGTGCAAAAATGGCATCTACCCCAGCTTGTTCGCAAAGTTGTTGGTCTTGCTCTAAAGTGCGGGGATAGCGTTGATAATCCTCATTAGGAGCAAATTGCAGGGGATTGACGAAAATACTCACAATCACCGTAGAATTTTCGTGCCGCGCCCGTTGGATTAAGCTTAAATGACCTTGATGCAAATTTCCCATCGTTGGCACCAGACCGACTGCCGTCTGATACCAGCCAGTCATCTCATCTAGTTTCAGATCCTCAGCAACCGCAATTAGCTTGTTTTCTGAGCAGCGTTTAGTTAAATAGCAGCGTAAAGCTGCGACTGTTGTCAGCAGGCGCACAAAAATACCCCTAGTTCTTATCGATCCCTCCCCCGTTAGTTTATATCTGAAATAGAGGGAAGAGTTGATTGAACTAGGGGAATTAAGTGATACGGAACTGGGATTGGGGTTAGGAGAAAGGTTATAGGTGACAGGCGATCGGGAATAATTTTTCCCCTGTAACCTGTAACCTGTAACCTACTCGATTATTTCCCCAAGACTTCAATATGCACTGGTGCAACACCACTGCCCATCATTCCCAAAATTCGAGCCGCGCCGGCAGACACGTCAATGACTCGACCCCGAATGTATGGGCCTCGGTCATTAATCCGCAGCACTACGGAACGACCGTTGCGGGTGTTGGTTACACGCACTTGCGTACCAAAGGGTAAGCTGCGATGGGCGGCAGTCATTGCTTCGGGATTAAATCTCTGACCGCTAGCAGTGCGATTACCAGAACCGTCATAGCCGTAATAAGAAGCCATGCCTCTCAAGGTAGCTTGCACTACTCCGACGGCAACCTGTTGAGGCAGCTTTGGTATTGATATTTGTTGACGTACTGGTAAATTTGCAATCTCTTTTAGGGGAGATGCATTGCCTAGTAGTCTTCGCAAGCGATTGGTTGCTTGCAATGCATCTTGCGCTAGATCGTTGGTAGTACCTGCTAATCGCGTACCTTCGCTGATTTCGACCAACTCTTCGCCATTAATTTTGATTACATAGCGATCGCCATTTTGTTGGACAGGGACGCTTTTGTTTTGCGCTTGATTGGCAGTAGATTTTTCCCCTGCTTTCCAACTGACGGTAATCTTACTGCCGTCTACGTTTTCCCGATTCAACTGGTTGATCTTAGCTGCTATTACACCAGCTATCTGAACCGGGTCATTGTCAGCGGAGCTAATCTGGTTACTCGCATCTGTTAGGTTCCCAGTATTTAATGCATTTGATGAATTGCTAGCAATAAGGGCGTACGATTGTACGCCCCCAGTATTGACAATTGCACCAACTTTTTTAGTCTCAAGATTTGTATTTGATACAGAACTCAAAAAGGTGAGAACAGGTATATTTTTGATAAAAAGGGTTGCCGCCTTACGTCCTCTAATGTTGTGAGGATGAATTTCTGTAATCACAGCATCCAAGGTTTGTTTCCCTGCTGTTGATTGGTACTCTCCCACCTTAACCACGTCAGGGGCAGGTGATTTTTGGGATGCTAGCGCATTTCCTTTGGTGGTTTGAGTGCAACCGACTGATGGTATTCCCAAAACAGTCAGAAACAGGGCAACAATAGTCCACAAATGTCTTTGATTCATGCGTCCGTTTTTGAAAGCGACTGTAGAACTTAAAGTTTTATAACTCGTGGGATTGATCGCTAATAAAAGTGATTTCCCTTTTGAAAAACTCGAACTCGTTCCGTTTTCACTTTGTTCTTTATAACTGCAACAGACTAACACGAACCTTTTGGCTTGGGGATCAGGGTTTTAGCGTAACTATCGTCCACTTTCTCAAATTCCCATTCCAATTTGAAGGTCGAAACCTTTCTCAAAAGCGGACTTTGGCTATGTAACGCTTTTTTCCGTAAGTCAAAAATTTCTTCAAAAAACTTTACGCTTATTTCACACTAAAGTAGCGATACCCTATTCACATCGCTTCTAAAGGCTCACAACTACTCGTGTATTCTAGATCACATTGCTTTTGGCTATTTCCTATAAGAAGATAATATAACTTTAATTAAATAGCATCGGCATAAATACTTAAAATCATTTATTTAATGAAATATTTAGATTTAACTATGAATAAGTCGTGATATGAGTTACATCTTAAAAAATTATGCAAATTAGCTTGAGTCTGATATATTTTTTCAAAGTTTTTTCTACTTACATCAATCATTACTTTTATTCTCCATAACTAGACTGATATTGGTGATAAATATAACTTCCAATAACCGTATTGCTGAGTATAAAAAAAAGGACAATACTCAAATGAATATTTTTCAGGATTAATGACTTAAAAATTAAGAAAACTTTGCGATCGCTTAAACAACAGATGTTGCATGTAATATAAATTACATATTGTCTTGTTTATCTTCAGTAATTGCTCAAGTATGATTTTTTAGAGCAAGCTATTTTTGACAAAATCTTTGTAACTGTAGGGATGTACAGCTGCACCTCTTCTATATATAGTAGGTATTTTGGGAAATGCCATCAGCCTAATGACAAATCAAGGAGATATAGAAATAGAACCATCGCCATTAAAAGCTGTTCTCAACGAGTTGCATTCCCAGTACAAGTCTCTGCGGGAGGGTGCTGTAGCGAAATACATTCCCGAACTGGCAAAGGCAAACCCGGATTTGTTCAGCATTTGCATTGTGACAGTAGACGGTCGGGTTTACAAAGTTGGGGACTACGAGCAACTCTTTACCATTCAGTCAATTTCTAAGGTGTTTGCTTATGGACTTGCCTTAGAAGATCATGGACTGGATTATGTTTTAACTAGAGTTGGTGTGGAACCGACGGGAGATGCATTTAACGCGATTGTTTTGGATGAGCAATCGAAGCGACCTTATAATCCAATGGTAAACGCTGGAGCGATCGCTACCACTAGCTTAATCAAAGGTTCCGGCCCAACCGAACGCCTCAACCGAATGCTGGATATGTTTCGGCGATATATTGGCCGTGACGTATTCGTTGACATTTCAGTTTTTACGTCAGAACGCAGTACAGGGCATCGTAACCGCGCAATGGCGCATTTGATGCTCAACTTTGGCATGATTGACCGAAACATTGAAGAGGCGCTGGATCTTTATTTCCAGCAGTGTGCTGTGATGGTGAATTGTCAAGACTTGGCGGTGATGGCGGCTACTCTTGCAAACAGAGGTATTAATCCCATCACCAAAGAACGGGCGGTAGATAAGCGTTACATCAAAGATATTCTGAGTGTGATGTATACCTGTGGAATGTACAACTTTGCAGGGGAGTGGGCTTATAAAATTGGGATTCCAGCGAAAAGTGGCATTTGTGGTGGGATTATTGCTGTTGTACCCAATAAAATGGGCATCGGAGTTTTTTCGCCCCTGTTGGATGTGCGCGGTAATAGTGTGCGGGGGGTAAAGGTTTGTGAAGAACTTTCCCAACGTTTAGGTTTACATCTATTTGATTGTTCTGGTCAAGAGGTGAAATTTGAGTAAATTAGAATATCTAAAAAAAAAACTTAGTAATGTTAAACGTTTAGCTTGGAAACCAATTGTTCAAGAAGGTGATGGAGATTTAACTGTATCAAAGTTTGGTGGTAAACCTTGGCTAAATGTTGATGAAGAATGGCCACGTTGTCCAAACTGCGGCAAGCCGATACAGTTATTTTTACAACTTAATCTAGACGAGCTTCCGCAAAACTTAAACACTAAATTTGGCAATGGAATACTTCAATTCTTCTACTGCACAAATGAAATTATAGTAGAGCATGATACTGGATTGTATGGAAGAACAGTTGAAGAGTGCGAAACTTTAATGATGAACTTACCTCATGATATGCCAATCAAAGGAAGAATTGGTGTACATGTGGATTGGCAAGGAGATATTGGAAAGGTAAAAATTTTAGCTTGCGAACAAGATTGTGTAAGTGATTGTGAAAGATGGTCTCCATTTTCTAGATGTCAACTTGTTAGAATTTTGAAGCCAAAAATTCCTTCTGCATTTTTTGAAATTCCAGAAATAAGAAATTTGTTTGAACCTAAATTAATTGTTGGATGGAAAGAGGTAGATGACTATCCTAATTGGTTAGAAATCGATGACTTTGAAACCACGCTAGATGAAGATGAAAAAGATTTTTTAGATGAAATTTTAATGGAAGAACTTCATCAAGGTAGCGATAAATTAGCAGGTTGGGCTGATTGGGTACAACACCCTGAATATCCAGATTGTCCAATTTGCAAGCATCCAATGAATGAATTTGTATTTCAGTTTGAGTCAGATGATAATATGCCGTATATGTGGGGTGATGGAGGAGTAGGCTATATTGTTCAGTGCCCAGAGCATAAAGAAACAGTGGCTTTTTTCTGGCAATGTGCTTAAAGATCAATACAGTTGAGTTAAACATTTCGGTTATTCTGTCTGTGTTCTCTGCGCCTCTGCGGCTCCTGCGTCGCTAACGCTGCGCTAACGTAATTAAGTTTTGCATTAGCGAACGCGAGCGCGTCTCGTTGAGCAGGATACGTTCTTTGTTGTTTCCACAAAGGGGCAGGGGGCAGAACCCCATACATAAATTTAGGGCTGCTGAAACCCTTTTTGCAGGGTAATTCCAGTATCTTTCTCCCCTGCTTGCTACAAGAACTGCCCCTGCCTCTTGGATCAAAATTCTTCTGCTTGGGGAAGCGGGAAGATTTCACCAGCTAAATAAGACTGAAAGTGCTTTTGAAAGTACAACCAGGAAGTCATATCTTCACCATCTATTAATGCTTTTGGGGCTTGTTTATATAAAGGGATACGGTTATTAATTTCGTCTTGTAGCACGGGGGGCAGTTCTGTTAAACCATTGACTTTGCTACCAACAGCACTGTAGATTAGCTGACCGGGACGATCGCCCATCTTCATCCAGGGAAGCCATTGACCAATCCGATCCCAACTCAGTTTGAGTTCAGAAACTGATTTAAGTGCTGGGTTGAATAAATCTGCGGTTGGCACAGTTAATTTAAACAATTCCGCTGCCTGATAAATTGGATTAGGGCTATATTCGGCAAATTTGCGATCGTCTGCTAAGGGATTGGGGTAATAAGGAAATATATCAAAAACGAAGGTTGTGCTTTCACCATCTACTTGGGCGGGAAAATTTCCCTCAAACTTTCCCTGCACAGGATTATTGGCAACGTGAATCACCGGAACTGTCTCGCCTGTCAAAGGATTCTCCCATTTGGATAAAACCTCATCTGTTTTTGGGTTGAGGTAGTAAGTTAGTTCCCTAGAAGTAAAATCCCAACTACCTTCTGCTGTGGGAATACATCGGCTAACGCTTAATCCCAGCATCTTAAACAGGAGTTGTCTCTTCTCACCGGGGATAAAAGCGTAAATTTTCCCTTTCCAAATCAGGAAAGTGGATTCGCTAGGGTCAAGGGAAGAACGAGTTTTAACCCAGTGCTGCGCTTCAAGTTCTTGAGTTTGGGCAACCATCTAAAGCATCCTTAGTATTTGGATAACAAAAGGATAAGCTAATCAGCATTCAAGTTGCATTTTTGTTATTAGTCATTTGTCAAAAACTAATGCCCCATTCCCAATACCTTTATCAATTAAACTGGTTCAGAAACTTGCTCATCCAGACGGCGAAACAGAAATACCCAAAGAGGTAGGGAACTGTTAATCGCAATTAGCCGCACCAAATGACCAGTTGTGACAATTTCAACATTATGATTCAATGTTAGGGAAACTAGGATCATTTCTGCCGATCCTCCTGGTGCTGTGACTAAAAGACAGGTTAACCAGTCCCAAGAGGTTAATTGCATCGCAAGTATAGCAGCGATCGCTCCGGCTACGAGAGTCATCCCCACAGACATCAAGGCATAGGCGACAGTCCGCTTTCTCAAGTTGGGTTTGTCTCCCCAATATTCACCAATCGTAATTCCCAGGAGCATTTGACCCAATAAGTTAATTAAAGGCGGCGGACTAAAGCTAATATCTCCCACAAAAGTCAGCCAATGTAGCAAAGGATTAAACCCGATACCAATCAACAATGCACCAAAGAAATCGCCCGCGGGAATTTTAAATAATATAGCTGGATAAACTACTAATCCAGTGATTAGGAGTACTAACAAGAGTAATTCTAGTTGAGATGGATCGAGATTGAGCCAAGCACCGTTGATTGGGAGTGTTTGCGGATAGTAATTACCAGCTGATGTCCTAGCGATGAAGGGAATTAGAATAACTACACAGGTGACGCGAATCGCCTGAACTAGGGCAACCAAGCTAACATTTTTATTGTAATCGGCTGCGATCGCAGCCATAATTCCTACACCACCAGGAACTGTAGCCAGCATTGCTGTAAATAGGTTGGTTTTGCTGACGCGGGAGTAAATGTAACCGATACAGCTTCCACTCAGCAACAGAAATAAGGTAAGAAAAATAAATATAGGAATACCAGAAGCAATACTAGCTAGATTAGCGTGGGAATTGGAAGCACCAACAGTTAAACCAACAAGTGCCATTCCCACTTTTCTAGCAGTGCGGTTAGGTTGGGGGGAATATTGATAAAAAATTCGACACCCTTGAAGAACCACTGTACCAGCAGCAATCCCGCCAAAAATCCAGGCAATCCTGCCAATTTGGAACTTTGCGAGGAGTAAACCCAGAGGTAATGCCAGAAGCATTTCTAAGACAAGAACAATTAGTTGCTTTCCAAATAGCTGCTGTTTGGTAACAACAGGATTTTGATGAGTGTGTTCTTCCAGGCTGGGAGTAGCACTTAGACTTTGATTCATCGATACTAAGCTTTTTTTTAAGTCTAAGCTATAGGTGCAAAAGTGGATCTCTGGTAACGTGCGATCGGACATTACCAGAAACAAGCAAAATGATACAGGTGAAGGATTTTAGTTCTATTGGTGGGTTTATTTTAGATTTAGATTTAAGTCAGGTTTGGTAGCTCACCTATTGCACCAAACAATTAAAATAGTGCCAGATATATTCTATATCCACGGACAACATTAAATATATGAACACAACTCCCTCTAAAAGAGAAACAGATGAAATACTCAAGTGGTTAAATCGTAACCGCCAGATGTTATTAGATTTATATAAAAATCAATATATAGTTTACAATGCAAATGGAATAATTGCTCATAGCGAAAACTTACGCGAAGTTTTCGCATTAGCTAATGCTTCAAAACAGCCTTTTTTAATTTACCTAGTTCCCCATCGCACTGCTTCTATAGAAATAAATTTTACCAATTCGCTTCCGCAGCGTCGCTCGTCATGATTGGCAACCAAATTATAGAGTTATTTTAAAACACGGAGATATAGAATCTAATACAAAGATGTTAGTTGGAACTGGTGCTGAATTAAGTTTAATTTCATTAATTGAATTGCGTTGTGAGAGAGATAAATAGCAAGTTTTGTAAGACAATATGGAACAGTATAAGGTACAAACACTTATATTTATGTATATAGAATTGAATACTTTACAAAACTTTCGGTAAATTACCCAAAAATTAATTATAACCACTATTTTACATAAGCATACAAAATTTTGGTGCAAGTTCAGTGTTTCTACAATTAAGTTTGTATGACGTTTTTTATATAGTTAGAAAACTAGGTCAAAACAAATAATTTATTTAGTTTTAGGTATTAACAAATCAATGTTTAAAAGAACATACAGGAAAGAGGCTCAACAGAGGCTACGCAGTGCAGTAGATAAATACGAAAACGCCTGTAAGTGTTTACAAGATGCGGCTGCAAGTCTTTATCAAAACCGAGTCAAGCATGGGGTTGAGACTATTAAACTTTGCGAAAGTTACATAAACACACTGGCAAATTCACCAAAAGAATTTAGCAAAGTTATTGCTGAACTTAAATTTCAGCTTAAAGAAATTACAGGTAAAGACTGGCAGTTAATTGATGCAAACACCAACAAAAACTTTGTAGCAGGTTCTACTGCTGGTGCTGGCTTAGTCGCTGGAGCAGGAGTTGCCTTTCTTGGCCCAACAGCTGCAATGGCGTTTGCAACCACTTTCGGTACAGCATCAACAGGTGTTGCAATATCTTCTCTTTCTGGTGCTGCGGCTACTAATGCTGCTTTAGCCTTTCTAGGTGGTGGTGCGCTTACTACTGTTGGAGGTACTGGCATGGCAGGTGGAAGTGCATTATTAGCAATGGCTGGGCTATTGGAGGTGCAGCTTTAGCTACTAGTGGATTATTTTTAGAGCATGAAAATAAGAAAATTGGCAAAGAAGCCAATAGCCGCGCCCTTGAAATTGAAGGTTTGATACCTAAAGTCAACGCATCAAAACAAGAAGTAGAACTTATTGAGAAGGAAACGATCAGATTAGCTGATCTCATTTCTAGCGAAATCCAATACTTCCAAAAGAATGCTCCTAAAGATTACCCAGGATTCAGTCAGCCTTTCAAAGAAAGACTAGCAGTTTTAATTAATTCTATCCATGCGCTGAGTCAGTCACTCAAAAAAACAGTAGACCTCAAGCTGTAGAAATAATTTGTAAGTTTATAGTGAGCTACTAACCTTGTTCCGTTGGTAGCTCAATTATTTTGCTAGGTCAACACATGAAAGGTTTGGTATATGGATAAATTGGAAAATAAACATCAGACAAATCAGTTTATTGCTGCAATTGTAGCAGAAGATAATCTGTATCAAGCAGAACAACTAGCTGCGGAACTCAGTAAACAAGATCAAGCCTTTTTTAGAGCTATTCAAGAAGTTGATAAAGTCCGTGATTTTTTAGCTACTCCTGAAAATATTTTGGGAAATACAAGCACAAAACACGGTGAAATAGCTGAACAAGTAGAAGTTGGTATTCGTAATGCTAAATCGCTCTTGAACTCTTCGACTCCTCGCGCCACATTTGAGGGAGTTGGAAGAACAGCACCAGAAGATTATTTAATTAACGGGGTTCAGGTACAGTCTAAATTTATCAATGGTACGGGAAATACTCTGGATAATGTTCTCGACCACATGAAAAAATATGACAATTTTGGAAGAGATGGGTCTTTTTACCATATACCTAAAGACCAGTATGAGACTATTCAAAAGATTTTGAATGGTGAAAATGTAGAAGGAATAACAACTCGTACTGCTCAAAAATTACAAGAAAAAGTTCAAGAAATAGAGCAAATGTCTGGTCATCCATTTAGCCAAACTGTTAGACCAGGATTATCTAATTATTCAGATGTACAAATAGGTAAAGTCGATGATACACTAGCTCACCATGAGAAAGCATTAAAGAGAGATAACGCAGAAATTAAAGACAGAATACGTACTGAAGCTCAACCTAACATAACTGATTTTGGTCGGGTTGCCGTTAAAGGTGCAGTTATAGGAGGTAGCATTAGATTTGCTACTAAAATTTATGGAAAATATAAGGAAGGAAAAAATGTTTTTAAAGGTGAATTAACACTTGAAGATTGGAAAGAAATTGGTATAGATACAGCTACAGGTGCAACACTTAGTAGTATATCAGCGACGGCAATTTATGGGTTAACTAATTTCGCTCAAATGTCCGCTCCTTTAGCTGGTGCATTTGTCAGTGCTGGTATGGAAGTTGCCAGTTTAGTCAAAAGTTGGAATCGCGGAGAAATTTCTTCAGAAGAATTTGTAGAACTGAGTTTATTTGCTTGTGCAGATTCTGCAATAGTGGCGACTGGAGCAGCGATAGGACAAGCATTGATACCTGTTCCTGTTATTGGTGCGGTTATTGGTTCAATTGCTGGTCGTATAGTTTCCGATTTCTGCAAAAATTTATTAGGAGAAAATACAAAACTGTGTAAGCAAGTAGAGCAGCACTATCAAAAGTTACTTGCTCAAATCGATCAGGATTATAAGACTACTGTCGCTAATATTATTGCTACTTATGAAAAATTGGGTAACTTAGCTCAAGCAGCTTTTAACCCTAGTTTAAATGTAGAATTGAGGCTGCAAGCTAGTATTAAACTAGCAGTCGCATATAATGTTCCTGATTCCAATATTATTCACAATGTAGATGAGCTAGACTTATTTATGTTTAGCTGAGTGCAACTGAAGGATAAAATTTTATAAAAATCGGGACTGAGATGTATTTCTCAGTCCCGATAAAAAAGCGGGCTAACCGCTATTTATATGGTTAACCCGTGCAGCTTTGGGAACGCGCAGAGAAATTGTTATTGCAATACCAACTTCACATTGGCGTTTTGCAGACCGCGCTGTTTCACTTCAGCCAAAGTTTTGTTAACGGCATACTTTTGGTTGATTGAGTTGATCAACTCGGTTTGGTTGTGCTTCTTAGCAACGCCCCACAAGTCAGCGATTAGGTCAAAAGAACCATCGCCATTGCGAGACCAGCCGAGGTCATATTCGCCTTCCAACACGGCAACGATGTCAGAACGGACACGCTGACCGTTATAACCACGGACATCAGCTTCAGTCTTTACGCTGATACCGAGGTCGCGCAAGGAAGCCTTGAGGATTTCGGCATCGGTGATTTTGGTACGCAGGGTGCTAAAGTGAGACATTTGGGTTTCCTCCAATGAGAAGATTGAGAAAAACGACAACGGTTTGTTTTGGGCGAAGCCGCGCTTAACAGGATGCGGCTTTTCTTATAACTGCTAGCATTTTCAGCTAGCCTTTCCCCCTGGGATGGCAGAGGAAAGCTTTTAAAACTCCATTCGCTGATATTCAGCTACGGAGGATGCTGCGGGGCGTGCGCGCTGTCTGGCCCAATCTCTCAGAGCCGTTACTTGTTCTTGCATCGTTCGAGACAGCGGCAATGTTGCCTTCAGTGCAGCAATAATATCTAGTTGGGTAAACTCCCGATCTTGGGCAAAAGCTTCATACATTGCCGCAACGATCGCTTGTTCAACTTCTGCTCCAGAAAAGCCATCAGACATCTTGGCTAATTGCTCAAGATCGAATCGAGAGATGTCTTCACGGCGCTTGGTCAGATGAATATTGAAAATATCTTGCCGTTCTTCCGGTGTTGGCAGATCGACAAAGAAGATTTCATCAAAGCGTCCTTTCCTCAAGAATTCCCCAGGTAAGCGTTCTACTCGGTTGGCAGTTGCCATCACGAACACTGGTGATTTCTTATCTTGCATCCAAGTGAGGAAAGAGCCGAAGATTCTACTTGAAGTACCCCCATCAGAATCAGAGGAACCTCCACTACCAGCAAAGGATTTATCTAATTCATCGATAAACAAAATCGCCGGGGAAATAGATTCTGCTGTTTTCAGGGCGTTTCGCAGATTTGCCTCACTTCGTCCCACCATTGAGCCGTCGTAGACTCGCCCCATATCTAACCGTAACAGTGGTAAACCCCACAGTCGGGAAGTAGTTTTGGCAATTAATGACTTACCGCAACCGGGAACTCCTAAAATTAGCATCCCCTTTGGTTGAGGCAAACCATACTCTCTCGCTCTTTCTGTAAAAGCGTTAGAGCGCTGCTTGAGCCATCTTTTTAACTCTTCTAAGCCACCTACAGCATCAATAGTTTCATCTTCTTCAATGTATTCTAAGATGCCATTGCGCCGAATTAGTTGCTTTTTCTCAGATAAAACGATGTCTACTTCATCTTCCGTCAAACGCTCTTTAGTTACCTGTGCCTTACGGTAGACTTTCTCAGCTTCATCTTTAGTTAGACCCAAAGCAGCTCTGAGAAGTTTTTCTCTGGCTTCTGTTGTCAGTCGCCGACCACGATTTTGCTCTATATGGTGAGTTAAGACTTTATTCAACTCAGCCATATCTGGCAATGTAAAGTCGAGAACAACAACTTCTTTTTCCAGTTCTATAGGTACTTGCTGCATTGGGGACATCAAAATGATGTTCTTTTGCATACCTTTGAAACTAGCGATCGCATCACGCAACGATCGGTTAGTTGCAGGCGCATCTATAAAGGGATGTAAATCTTTAAGAATAAATATACTTGGTTCTTTCTGCCGGATGATCCACTCAATCGCCGCCTCTGGAGACACGGTATTATGTTGGGTGACATTACGAGGTTGACCATACTCAACAATCCCGTGTGTTACTGTCCAAACAAATACTCGACGCTGGGGCTTTAATAACTGGGCGATTGTGGAAATTGCTTGCTCGGCCCGCTCTTCCTCGGAGGTCACAAGGTAGATTAAAGGGTATTGAGCTTGAATTAGGATTTTGAGCTCTTCGTTCATACTTCGACCTACTTGAGACCTTATAGAGACAGTAGAGACATTGCTTCTGGTAAAGACAACCGAATCATGAATATCTATTTAGCAAGGAACTAACTCTTCCTCACCCTTGGGATTGGTTTCATCTTCATCCATCTCATTAAGAGAAAGATGCTCTTGACCAACTACTCCTGGTTGATTGCCTAAAGTAACCAGTTCCCCATCACGTAAGACTAGTGAGCTATCACAAGTTGGGCATGAATAAACTCTATGAGTCCGCCCATAAGTAGAATCTTCTAACTCGTCAACTAACTCTTGATTAGATAGGTAAAAACCAAGGGCACGTTCTGCAAGTTCTGACATCGGCTCGGAATCAACTGCTGAACGAATCTTCAGTTTTCTGTGCAACTCTGGCGATAAATACAAAGTGACCTTTTGCTTAGTTTGCGTTTGCATATAACTCTTTAACGGTCTTACCCGGGTATGTATATCAAGTTATCGGTTCTTTTATTGGTTGTCAAGACAGTAAAACGTTTTAACGTCTATTTCGTTACATTTATTTACATTTTTAGGTTGTTGGCATCATCACTAGTGGCTCTAGCCCTTGAAATTGAGCGATAAATCGCTCACTACGAATCTCTTAAAATTGATGTGGCAGATTACTAGTTAGCTGATTGAGAATAGTGCAATATCAGAGTTTCTGGTATTTCTATGAAATCAGTGACTTTGGCAAAATGTGTGATGTAAATGGCTACTGCTAATAAAATCTCTAGTTTGGGGCGAAGAATTTATCGGTTTGCCGCCAGCGTTAGCGGAGTCATTGCCCTGTTAATCATGCTGTGGGGTTGTACTGTAAATGATTTTAATGCCGGAGCGATCGCCTGGAAAACTTATAGCAACTCTCGTTATGGCTTTGAATTTCCATATCCGAGTAATTGGGCTTCTTTAGTAGCCTCAGAAAATGGTGATGGAATTGCATTTATTTCACCACAGGATAACTCAGTGGAAATTCGCGGATGGGCAAGTCATCAGCTGCCAAACGATCCAGAGTCCATGAAAAAGATAAAATCCAACTTTCAGACCGCTCAAGGGGTAGCTGGGGTACTCCTTGTAGAAGTCGAACAACGAGTAAGTTCGATGACACTGACGCTAACTCAGAGTCAAGTGAAATACCATTTACAGGGACGGAGTAAGAGCCAGGAATTTCAAAATTACTATCGTTTGTTTTATTACATTGCCCAGCAGTATCGGATTTCAAAGTTTTAATGGGGCATTGGGCGTTAGGAGTGCTGTTAGCGGATAGCTAGGGTTCAGCCCGTGCTGAGTTAAGAGTTAGGAGTTTTGTTTATCTCCCTCATCTCCCTCCAAAATCCACATCTCCTCCAGAATAATGATTAAGAGGGTACAGAAACCTGATAGATTTAGCTATCAGCGAGTAAAAACTGGTGAAGATGAAAGTCCTGGTTATTGGTGGTGATGGATATTGCGGTTGGGCAACTGCTCTTTACCTTTCCAATCGAGGTTATGAAGTTGGAATTCTAGATAGTTTGGTGCGGCGGCATTGGGATAATGAACTTGGTGTCGAAACTCTCACTCCGATCGCACTAATTCAACAACGTCTCCAGCGCTGGCAAGATTTGACGGGTAAATCTATCGATTTGTTCATCGGCGATATTACAAATTACGAATTTCTCCATAAAACATTACAGCAATTTCAGCCAAATGCTCTGGTGCATTTTGGCGAACAGCGTTCGGCTCCATTTTCCATGATTGACCGAGAACATGCAGTTGTTACCCAGGTCAATAATGTAGTTGGGACGTTGAACTTGCTGTACGCCATGCGGGAAGATTTCCCCGACTGTCATTTGGTGAAGCTGGGGACGATGGGCGAATACGGTACACCCAACATCGACATCGAAGAAGGGTATATCACCATTGAACACAATGGACGCAAGGATACCCTACCTTATCCCAAGCAACCCGGTTCGATGTACCATTTAAGCAAAGTCCATGATAGTCATAACATCCACTTTGCTTGCCGGATTTGGGGATTGCGGGCAACTGATTTAAATCAGGGTGTAGTTTATGGCGTCTTAACCGAAGAAACGGGGATAGACGAACTATTGATTAATCGGCTGGATTACGATGGTGTGTTTGGTACTGCACTGAACCGCTTTTGTATTCAAGCAGCAATTGGACATCCGTTAACTGTCTACGGTAAAGGTGGACAAACTCGCGGATTTTTGGATATTCGGGATACAGTCAGATGTGTGGAATTAGCGATCGCTAACCCTGCCGAAGCTGGTGAATTCCGCGTATTTAACCAATTTACCGAACAATTCAGCGTCGGCGACTTGGCATTGATGGTGAAAAAAGCTGGTAACGCTATGGGATTGAACGTAGAAATCAATCACCTAGATAATCCCAGAGTTGAGAAAGAAGAACATTACTTTAATGCTAAAAACACAAAATTGCTCGATTTAGGTTTACAGCCTCACTTACTTTCTGATTCTCTACTCGATTCTCTGTTAAACTTTGCCATCAAGTATCAAACGCGAGTCGATCGCAAACAAATTCTGCCTAAAGTCTCCTGGCACAGAAATTAAAATAAACCCCAGTAAATCGTGGGTCTAAAAATGGTCGTCGTATTTTAGCACAATATGACGACCAAATATTTATTATTTATCAGGTGTATCTTCCAGCTACTACTAAGTTTACTGTTTACTGTTTACTACAGTTATTTTGATTGTGCAGAATTGATTACAGGACGCGAGACAGTTTACTCTGTGTTTAATAGCAAAATGCACTCTTAAGCTGAGATTATCTGCCTGGACTGAATAGTTTTTTATGAGAATTGCCCTATTTACCGAAACCTTTTTACCCAAGGTTGACGGCATTGTAACGCGCCTGCGTCATACTGTCGATCATCTCCAGCGCAGTGGTAATCAAGTATTGGTGATTGCCCCTGATGGAGGCATCACAGAACACAAAGGCGCTAAAGTTTACGGCGTTACTGGCTTTCCTCTGCCATTGTATCCAGAATTGAAAATGGCACTTCCCCGCCCAGCCATTGGTTACGCTTTAGAAGAGTTTAAGCCAGATATTATTCATGTCGTGAATCCAGCAGTTTTAGGTTTATCTGGCATATTTTATAGCAAAATCCTCAAAATACCCTTAGTGGCGTCTTACCACACGCATTTACCCCAATATCTCCAGCATTACGGCTTGGGGATGCTGGAAGGTTTTCTTTGGGAACTACTCAAAGGCGCTCATAATCAAGCTGCTTTGAATTTGTGTACCTCCACAGCAATGGTAGAGGAACTGACAGCACACGGTATTGAACGTGTAGATTTATGGCAACGTGGGGTAGATACAGAATTATTTCACCCCGATTTAGCTAGTGTAGAGATGCGATCGCGCCTATCACAAAATCATCCAGAAAGTCCATTATTACTTTACGTTGGGCGACTTTCGGCTGAAAAAGAAATTGAGCGCATCAAACCAATTTTAGAAGCAATTCCCGAAGCGCGGTTAGCATTGGTTGGAGATGGGCCGCACCGTCAAGCATTGCAAAAACACTTTGCTGGCACAAACACTTATTTTGTTGGCTATCTGATGGGACAAGAGTTAGGTTCTGCCTTTGCAAGTGCTGATGCCTTCATCTTTCCTTCCCGTACAGAAACACTAGGTTTAGTATTATTAGAAGCAATGGCTGCTGGCTGTCCCGTGGTAGCAGCCCGTTCTGGGGGAATTCCTGATATTGTCACAGACGGCGTAAATGGATATCTTTTTGAGCCAACAGCAGATGTTCAAGGAGCGTTAGCTGCTACTGTTCGACTATTAGAACAAAAACAACAACGAGATATCATCCGTCAAAATGCCCGCCAGGAAGCAGAAAGCTGGGGTTGGGCAGCTGCTACCAAGCAGCTACAAGATTACTATCAAAAGGTGATATTTTCTGAACAGTTGGCAAAATAGGAGGTAGGGAGTGGGGAGATGAGGGAGCAGGGGAGCAGGAGAGGCAGGGGAAGAAGAATTAATAAATCTATGCCCTATGCTCTATGCCCAAAATCTAAAATTCTTATGACCGAAACAAACTCATGATACAAGCCCATTTATTTATGGGGATTATTAATTTTGAATTTTGAATTTTTAATTCGGAGCGAAGCAACGTGACACTCCCCAACTCTGGCAGCGTATTGGCTACATTAACTGAACTGACTCAAGTTAATCGTGCTCATGCTCTACTGCGTCGTGTCAAAGACTTATCTGTTAATGAATTTGTTTGCTTACTCGACTTTATAACTGCTGAGTTCCAGCAATTTCTGAGAGCTATTGAACTAATCAATAATGAAGCTCTAGAAACTATGTTGGAGAAAGTATTAGAAGCTATCACACTCAAAATTGGTCAAATTCTCCAAGCAGAACATACAGCCATTTTTTTAGTTGATTATGACAAAGGTCAACTGTGGTCAAAAGTTCCTCAAGATAATACCCAAAAATTCTTAGAGATTCGTACTCCCATTACAGTGGGTATCCCTGGTCATGTTGCTAGTACAGGTCAATATCTCAATATATCTGAAACTTATACTCATCCCCTATTTAGCCCAGAACTCGAAAAACAAATGGGCTACAAAATCCGTAATATTTTATGTATGCCCGTTATCAGTAGTAAAAACCAGACTGTCGCGGTAGTGCAACTAGCTAATAAAACCGGGAACGTTCCGTTTAATCATGATGATGAAGAACGTTTTCGAGATTTTGCGGCTTCAATTGGTATTATCCTGGAAAGCTGCCAATCTTTTTATGTAGCGGCTCGTAATCAAAGAGGCGCAACGGCTTTGTTGCGGGCAACTCAGACACTGGGGCAAAGTTTAGATTTAGAAGCAACTTTGCAGATAGTCATGGAACAAGCTCGAATTTTAATGCAAGCAGACCGCAGCACACTGTTTTTATATCGTAAAGAGCTAAACGAACTCTCGACGAAAGTTGCAGTGGCAGCAGATGGCACAAACTTGATAGAAATTCGCATTCCTGCTAACCGTGGCATTGCTGGATATGTAGCTTCCACTGGTGAAGCCTTAAATATTTCCGATGTTTATAAAGACCCCCGCTTTGACCCAACTACAGATAAAAAAACTGGTTATATAACTCGCAATATCTTATGTTTACCAGTATTTAATTCTGCAAATGAATTGATTGGTGTTACACAATTAATTAATAAGCAACAAAGCAGTTTTACTGCTTCTGATGAAGAGTTTATGCGGGCTTTTAATAATCAGGCAGGAATTGCCTTAGAAAATGCTCGGCTGTTTGAAAATGTACTGTTAGAAAAACAGTATCAAAAAGATATTTTACAAAGTCTGTCAGATGCTGTGATTTCTACAGATATGGCAGGACAGATTGTCACGATTAATGATGCAGCCCTAGAGTTGCTGGGTTGTCCAATAGGAGACGCTAATAGTAAAAATAACAAGATTTTGTGGGAACAAAATTTGATTGGTCGCCTAGTTTGGGAAGTTGTGCCAATTGAAAATCTCCAAATGCGACTAGAAGATAGTCTCAAAACTGGAGCTAAACATTATGTGCCAGAGCAAAGTTTGATGCTGGGAGTGCATCAAGTTATGAGTGAGGAGTTAGGAGTTAAAAGTGAAACTCAATACTTAGCATTCAGTACTTATCACTCAATTTTAGCAGTGCGCGATCGCACGAACCCCGATATTTTTATTCCCTGGAATCAACCTCTGACTCCCCAATCTGAGTTTCTCACTTCTCATGAGGTACAAACATTAGAGCGCAATATCAATCTTACTGTTAATCCCCTGACTAACCCAGAAGGCGGTGTCCGCGGTGGTTTGGTGGTTTTAGAAGACATTACTCAGGAAAAACGGATGAAAACTACCATGTCCCGCTACCTGACGCCCCATGTCGCTGAACAAGTTATGGCACTAGGGGAAGATGCTTTAATGGTAGGCGAACGGAAGGAAGTAACTATCTTGTTTTCTGATATCCGGGGCTATACAACACTTACAGAAAATCTCGGTGCAGCTGAGGTGGTATTGCTGCTCAATCAGTATTTTGAAACGATGGTAGAGGCGGTTTTTAACCACGAAGGTACTCTCGATAAATTTATTGGTGATGCCTTAATGGCGGTATTTGGTGCGCCGCTACCATTGACAGAAAATCATGCTTGGAGGGCTGTACAGTCAGCGTTAGATATGAGACGCCGCTTAGAGGAATTTAATCAACGGCGAATTATCCAGGCCCAGCCGCAAATTCGTATTGGCATTGGGATTAGTTCTGGAGATGTGGTTTCGGGTAATATTGGTTCCCGCAAACGGATGGATTACACCGTCATTGGAGATGGTGTAAATTTAAGTTCGCGCTTAGAAGCGGTAACTAAAGATTACGGTTGTGATATTCTTTTGAGTGAATTTACTTACAAATTGTGCAGCGATCGCATTTGGGTGCGCCAGTTAGATAAAATCCGAGTCAAAGGGAAACACCAGGCAGTTAATATCTACGAGTTAATTGGCGATCGCACTACTGAGTTAGATGCCAACACTCAAGAGTTTTTGTTCCATTATCATACTGGACGCGCTGCTTATTTATCGCGCAACTTCTCACAAGCGATCGCTTGTTTCGAGTCCGCCAAATCTATCCAACCCCAAGACCAAGCTGTTGATATCCACCTAGAGCGTGCGCGTAATTACCAACAAACGCCGCCTCCAGAGTCCTGGGATGGTATCTGGACAATGCTTACTAAGTAGTCGTCATTTGTCAGTTCCCCATACCCAATGCCCCATTCAACCTTGAGTCTCTCCCTGGTCATCTTGAAACGGATCTTCGCCAATTCCTAGCTCTTTTTTTGAGCGTTTCAATTGTTTCCACAGATCCTTTATTTGTTCGTAAGCTGCACCTGGAGGCACTTTTCCGCCTGTTTCTAAGTTGCAAATGTAACTTACCCGTTGAGCAAATTCCTGTAAATTTGCATTAAAAACCAAGTTTTCTGGCTTAACTTGACCGTAGTAGCGACCGCGAGGGAAGAGAAAATCATCCTTGTTCACTATTTTTTTCTCCATTTATTCAATTCACCTTGTGTTTGGGTTTCTGAAGCTGAATTACTAGCTAACCTAATCTTTACTTTTGTCAGATTGGGGTAAATCAGATCATCCGACTCCTTTTCCAATTGTTGATCGAGAATTGTTTAATTCAGATTTTGAGACTAGACGATAAAGCTGGAAATATTTTGTGTTTTAAATGTTACAAAAAATTTTTCGCTCAAGTAACCAGAGAGAATATTTTATTTTCCTCACGGTTATCAATTTATCTCATCTTAATTTATGAAGTTCAAATTGTAATTAGCTTCAATCGAAACCTTTAGGCACAAATTATTATGACATATCAGTATGTCTTGGTAACTTATTCTTTCAAAACTAATTAAAATCCTGATAGTAAAACTACTTAGGTGAGGATACTAGATACGAAAGCTAATTGTCCTCTGTTAAAAGTTAGAGATTTAGTTTTAAATATTTGGCAATTAGCTATTAACCAGCGATCCAGAAGAGAAAATTGGGCTAGGTATTTGGTTATTAATTATTTTAACCTGCCCCTGCCTCCTCTTAAATAATCACCAATGGCTAATAGTTAATAACTAAAGATAAAATGGTGAAGCCTCAAAGGACAATTTTTGTCCATCGCCTAAAACACTACCCGCCACCATGTCTGTTAATTCCAAGTTATACGAAGGCAAAGCAAAAATTCTTTATACAACGGACGATCCAGAAGTCTTGTTGGCTGATTTTAAGGACGATGCCACGGCGTTTAACGCCCAAAAGCGTGGCAACATCGAAGGAAAAGGGAGCATTAATTGTAGCATTTCCAGCCAGCTTTTTAAACAGTTGGAGGCTTATGGTATAAAGACTCACTTTATCGATAGTCCTGCCCCGAATCAAATGCGGGTGAGGGCAGTAAAGATTTTACCCTTAGAAGTGGTGATCAGAAATATTGCTGCTGGCAGTTTGTGTCAGCAAACAGGTTTACCAGTGGGTACAATTCTGAAACAGCCTTTGGTTGAGTTCTATTATAAAAACGATCGATTAGGAGATCCTTTGTTGACACGCGATCGCCTGTACCTGCTAGAACTAGCAACTGCGGAACAAGTAGACGCAATTACCCATCTAGCATTGCAAATCAATGAATTTCTCAATCACTTTTGGCAGCGGTGTGGCATTACCCTAGTAGACTTCAAACTAGAGTTTGGTTTGGACTCACAACAGCAGTTGCTCTTGGCAGATGAAATTAGCCCCGACACCTGCCGTTTGTGGGATACCACAGAAAAGGACTCAAACCGCCGGGTAATGGACAAAGATCGCTTTCGCCGAGACTTAGGAAATGTAGAGGATGCCTACCAGGAGGTCTTACAAAGAGTGCTAAAAGCAGTAGAAACTATAAGTTAACCAGGTAAAAACCAAAAGGTCAGAAGGAATTATATTTAACTTTTGCCTTTTGCCTTTTGCCTTGTAAAGTAAAAAAGCAAAAGAAAAAAATTATGTTTTGAGTTTTACCTTTGAGATAAGGGCATTATTGCCTTGTGATGGTGTGTGTGTGGTCGTGAAGAGGAATATAAGTAAAATGCGTTTATCTCCCGTATTGCTGGCAGCAGTAGCAATTGCAGCCCCATTGGGTGGATCATTGAGTGCAAAAGCAGAAACCGCCAACAGTTCAAAACAGACAACAGAAGTTTTGACACTAGAAACAAATCAGCAGCCAGAAAAGGATACTGGTCAGGTTCACTCTAGTAAAAGTCTAGAATCTCGACCTAAATCCACAGGAGCTATAGAGGCAGAGCGTCCCCAATCCCGCGTCGTCGCAATTTACCCTGCCAATCCAGCAGCAAGCGCGAATCCAGAGGTAATTGTGCCAACCTCCACAACGCCAACAACTGCACAAACCCCTGAAATCAATCCCAGCCCTACTCAACAGCCGTCTCCGGCTCCAGACATTCCACCGCCAGAAATTCAAGAACCAACGCCTTCTCCAACTCCTGAGACCACTCCAGTTCCAGAAAATGTCAATCCACCGACAACGGAACCTTTATTACCCACAACTCCAGAACCATCAACTGCTCCAGAAATTCCCCCCCCAGCTAGTCAAGAAAGAACACCTGCGCCATTCCCAGGCACTACTCCCAGTCCCCAGAATGTTAACCCGCTCCCAGGCACTACTCCCAGTCCTCAGAATGTTAACCCGCAGACAACTCCGGGCAATACTCAACCCAACACAGCCCCAGAAGCCAACGATCCCCGCGTACTGGTATCGGAAGTAGTAGTTAGATCCCAGACTGGGCAACTATCACCAGAACTGGAAAGCCAAGTTTACAGAGTAATTCGTACCCAACCAGGGCAAACAACCACCCGCAGCCAACTGCAAGAAGATATTAACGCTATCTTTGGTACTGGCTTCTTCTCCAACGTCCAAGCAGCGCCAGAAGATACCCCCTTGGGAGTGCGGGTGAGCTTTGTTGTCCAGCCTAATCCCGTCTTGAGCAAAGTAGAAGTGCAAGCCAATCCTGGCACTGGTGTCGCTTCGGTACTACCAGCTAACACTGTAGATGAAGTATTTAAGGAGCAGTATGGCAAAATTCTCAATTTGCGTGACTTGCAAGAGGGCATCAAGCAGTTAAACAAACGGTATCAAGACAAAGGTTA
This sequence comes from Nostoc sp. PCC 9305, assembly GCF_963920915.1. NCBI lineage: Bacteria > Bacillati > Cyanobacteriota > Cyanophyceae > Nostocales > Nostocaceae > Nostoc > Nostoc sp. PCC 9305. The sequence goes on along the minus strand of NZ_CAWUDN010000003.1, from coordinate 111,189 downwards.
CGTACTAGCTAACGTGATTGGAGCGCCACAAGTCTCTGAAAACGGAGTTGTTACCTTACAAGTAGCAGAAGGGGTAGTAGAGAATATTAGAGTCCGGTTCCGCAATAAAGATGGTCAAGAGACAGACGAAAAAGGACAACCAATTCGCGGACGGACACAGGAGTACATCATTACCCGAGAAGTGGAGTTGAAGCCAGGACAAGTATTCAATCGCAACACAGTGCAAAAAGACCTACAGCGCGTGTATGGACTGGGACTGTTTGAAGATGTGAATGTATCCCTTGACCCTGGTACTGACCCCAGCAAGGTGGATGTAGTAGTGAATGTAGCTGAACGCAGCAGCGGTTCTATTGCTGCTGGGGCAGGGATTAGCTCTGCTAGCGGACTTTTTGGAACAGTTAGCTATCAACAGCAAAACCTGAACGGTAGGAACCAAAAACTGGGGACAGAAATACAGGTGGGAGAACGAGAACTGCTGTTTGACGTGCGGTTTACCGACCCCTGGATCGCAGGAGATCCTTACCGGACTTCCTACACAACCAATATTTTCCGTCGCAGTTCTATTTCGTTGATTTTCGATGGTAAAGATGAAGATATTAGGACATTTGATCCGGGTAATCCCACTGATGTGGATTCTCAGGATCGCCCCCGGATTCTCCGTGTAGGTGGTGGTGTCACCTTTACCCGTCCCTTATCTGCCAACCCTTATAAAACTTCTGTCTGGACTGCCTCAGCGGGTTTACAGTATCAACGAGTTTCCGCTCGTGATGCTGACGGCAATCTGAGAAAAACAGGAGCGGTATTTGATGATAATACTGGAAACCGCCTGAGTGATGAAATTCCACTGACTCTCTCTAGCGGCGGTCAAGACGATTTACTACTGTTGCAAGTGGGGGCACAGCGCGATCTCCGTAATAACCCCCTGCAACCCACTAGTGGTTCTTATCTCCGCTTTGGAGTCGATCAGTCAGTCCCTGTGGGGCTAGGCAACATCTTCCTGACCAGATTCCGGGGTAGCTACAGCCAATATTTACCCATTAAGCTGATTAGCCTCAGCAAAGGGGCACAAACCTTAGCATTTAACCTGCAAGCAGGAACCATCATTGGAGACTTGCCTCCCTACGAAGCTTTTACCCTTGGGGGTAGCAACTCCGTTCGGGGTTATGAAGAAGGAGCATTAGGTAGTGGACGCTCTTATGTGCAAGCATCAGTTGAGTATCGGTTTCCAGTTTTTTCAGTAGTTAGTGGGGCACTATTTTTTGATCTCGGTAGTGACCTGGGAACTAGTACTAGGGCTGCTGAAGTGTTGAACAAAAATGGCAGTGGCTTCGGCTATGGTCTTGGCGTTCGCGTCCAATCTCCACTGGGGCCGATTCGGATTGACTACGGTATCAACGATGATGGTGACAGTCGGATTAATTTCGGTATTGGCGAAAGATTTTAACCAGTTAGGAGTTAGAAGTTAGGAGTTATGAGTTTTAATTCCTCACTTTTCACTGTTAACTCATAACTTTTCTGGATTAGCTTGCTAATTGTTACATTTACCTCAATACTGTTCCGATAAAGGGATTAATGACATTTTTCAGGGAATATCATGGATTTTACCAAAACAGACGATGAACAATACTAAAGGAAATATATTAACTTTTCGGCTATGCGACAGCACACTCTAGCAGATCAAATCACCCAAATAGGGGTGGGACTGCATAGCGGTGTGAATACCCAGGTGCGGATACTACCAGCCGAGGCGGGAAGTGGACGCTACTTTGTGCGGGTGGATTTACCGGATTTGCCAATAATTCCAGCCCAAGTTGCAGCAGTTAATCACACTGTTCTCTCAACTCAGTTGGGTAAGGGTGAGGTATATGTTCGCACGGTAGAGCATTTGTTGGCAGCACTTTCGAGTATGGGTGTGGATAATGCCCGAATTGAAATTGATGGTGCAGAAGTTCCACTTTTAGATGGTTCAGCAAGTGTGTGGACAGCCAATATTGCCCAAGTTGGCTTAGTCTCACAACCCGTTAACAACCAAGTTCACTTGGCTATTACAGAACCAATATGGGTCAATCAAGGGGATGCCTTTGTATGTGCCCTTCCAGCAGCAGAAACCCGTTTTAGTTACGGTATTGATTTTGACCTGCCCGCTATTGGTAATCAATGGCATAGTTGGTCGCTAACCGCTGAACTAGAAAAAACTTCTGCTAGCTTTGCTGCGGAAATTGCTCCTGCTCGTACTTTTGGGTTACTACATCAAATTGAACACTTACAAAAAACAGGGTTAATTAAAGGTGGCAGTTTGGATAATGCACTCGTTTGTGGCCCAGAAGGCTGGCTGAATCCACCGTTGAGATTTGCAAATGAGCCAGTCCGTCATAAAATCTTGGATTTAGTAGGAGATTTGAGTTTACTAGGAACTTTTCCTCGTGCTCATTTTTTAGCGTATAAAGCCAGTCATAATTTACACATTCAACTGGCTCAGAAAATTTTAGATTTGATCTAAAGTTTACATTCAGGATTATTAAGGCTTTGGATATACGCCTGCCTACTCAACTTTTAGATAAAAAATCAACTACACGGCCAATGTCAATCCTCACTGAAGTGAATACCATCGATACGACTACACCTACATCTACCGAACCACAGGGTATAAATGAGATTACAATCAGTTCTGAGATAAAAACAACTTTCACATCTGAAGAAATTCAGAAATTGCTACCCCATCGCTACCCATTCTTACTTGTAGACAAAATAATTGACTACGTGCCAGGTAAAAAAGCTGTTGGGGTTAAAAATGTCACTATCAACGAACCCCATTTTCAAGGACATTTCCCTGAACGTCCACTGATGCCAGGGGTGCTAATTGTTGAAGCAATGGCACAAGTTGGAGGCATTGTCCTAACTCAAATGTCTTCGGTAGAAGGCGGGCTGTTCGTCTTCGCTGGTATCGACAAAGTTCGCTTTCGTCGCCAGGTCGTGCCGGGGGATCAACTAGTCATGACGGTGGAACTGTTATGGGTAAAACAACGTCGTTTCGGTAAGATGCAAGGTCGTGCCGAAGTTGATGGTCAACTTGCTTGTGAAGGGGAATTAATGTTTTCTTTAGTTAGCTAAAAGTTTGCTTTCGTGGTATGGGTATAGCCGTGAAATGCCCCTACTGAATCCTGAAATAGGATAACAGTTAAAAAATCCACAATAGCATCTGAATAATTTCTTGATTTTCGCCGCCCTCTCTACGAGACGCACTCACAAACACACTTAACTTGCTTTGCCCGACACTTTCGTTCACTGAAATATTTCACACTCAACAACGCCAGTCGCCTCAATGGGGCGGTAGTCGGTACAACTCTCTTAACCAGAGTAACGCGCTGCCTCAGAAACCCCGCCTGGCGCTGGATTATTAAGACAGTTCTGGAGATTCACCCTTGAAAACGCTAATTCATCCAACTGCTGTAATTCATCCGAAATCGGAACTCCACCATACAGTGCAAGTCGGTGCCTATGCTGTGATTGGAGCGCATGTCAAAGTGGGCCCTGAAACAATAATCGGTGCTCATGCAGTGCTAGAGGGGCCTTGTGAAATTGGGGCGCAAAATCAAATTTTTACAGGTGCAGCCATCGGCATGGAACCCCAGGATCTGAAGTTTGTAGGAGAACCAACTTGGGTCAAAATTGGTGATAACAACTTAATTCGTGAGTACGTTACCATTAACCGCGCTACCGGTGCCGGTGAAGCGACGGTAATTGGTGACGGTAATCTGTTGATGGCTTATGTCCATGTGGCTCATAACTGCGTCATTGAAGACCAAGTAGTGATTGCTAACTCTGTGGCGTTAGCTGGTCATGTCCATATAGAGTCACGCGCTAGGCTCAGTGGAGTTTTAGGTGTCCATCAATTTGTGCATATTGGTAGACAAGCAATGGTGGGAGGTATGGCACGTATTGACCGCGATGTGGCCCCATATATGCTGGTGGAGGGAAATCCAGCGCGGGTGCGAACCCTCAATCTTGTCGGACTCAAACGGTCTGGTATGGACTCAGCAGATTTACAAATGCTGAAAAAAGCCTTCCGCATTCTCTACCGTTCTGATTTGTCTTTTAAGGATGCTTTGGAACAGTTGGAATTATTAGGGGATAGCGAAGAATTGCAGCATCTGCGACGCTTCCTTCTACTTTCTCAGATGCCTGGAAGACGTGGTTTGATTCCCAGTAAAGGGAAAAAAGGCGCAAGTGATGAATCGTGAGTTAGGAGTTAGGAGTTAGGAGTTATGAGTTATGAGTTGATAAATTACATTTTTTAACTCTTCACTCCTCATTCCTAACTCTTCACTTTTAACTCCTCACTTTTAATTCCTAACTCCTAACTTTAATTATCAAATGCGGATATTTATCAGCACTGGCGAAGTATCTGGCGATTTACAAGGGTCGCTACTAATTTCAGCGCTGAAGCGTCAAGCTGTGGCGATTGGGTTGGAATTAGAGATTGTGGCACTGGGTGGCGAAAAAATGGTAGAGGCTGGGGCAACTTTGTTGGGAAATACCAGTAGCATTGGCTCAATGGGTATTCTAGAAGGAGTGCCTTATATTTTACCGACTCTTCAGGTGCAACGTCAGGCGATCGCTTCCTTAAAGCAAAATCCACCTGACTTGGTAGTGCTGATCGATTATATGACTCCCAATCTGGAAATTGGGACTTATATGAAACAGCATCTGCCAGATGTGCCTGTGGTGTATTATATTGCTCCCCAAGAGTGGGCTTGGTCAATAAGTTTGCGGAGAACTCATCGGATTGTTGGTTTTACAGATAAGCTGTTGGCAATCTTTCCACAAGAAGCCCGTTACTTTCGCGAGAAAGGCGCAAATGTTAGTTGGGTGGGACATCCTTTGGTTGACCGAATGCAAGATGCTCCTACTAGGGAAGCAGCTCGTGCAACATTGGGGATTGCACCAGAAGAAATTGCGATCGCACTCCTCCCCGCCTCTCGCCGCCAAGAACTAAAATACCTTTTACCAGTAATTTTTCAATCTGCCCAAACTATTCAAGCGAAATTACCTGAAGTTCGTTTCTGGATTCCCCTGTCGCTGGAAGTTTATAGACAACCAATTGAAGAGGCTATTGAGCGTTACGGTTTACGGGCTACAGTTCTATCAAGTCAACAAAAGGAAGTTTTTGCCGCTGCTGATTTAGCCATTAGCAAATCTGGTACTGTCAATCTAGAACTGGCTCTGTTAAATGTGCCACAGGTTGTTGTTTATCGCCTCAGTCGTTTAACTGCGTGGATAGCTCGTAAAATCCTCAAAGGTTCAATAACCTTCGCATCGCCACCTAATTTAATCGTGATGAAGTCGATTGTGCCAGAATTTTTACAAGAGCAAGCCACAGTAGAAAATATTACCCAAGCAGCGATGGAACTGCTACTCAATCCCAGTCGCAGAGAGCAAACTTTGCTAGATTATGAAGAAATGCGGCAAAGTTTGGGAGAAGTTGGGGTTTGCGATCGCGCTGCTCAAGAAATTTTGCAAATGCGACTAAATAATTCGTAATTCGTAGTTCGTAATTCGTAATTAAAAATAGAGAATCAATCAGTTTATTTATGAGTAAAATTAATTACGAAGCTACCTATTATTTGCCGAAACCCGCATTTATCTTTATGGTAATTACGAATTACGAATTAGAAATTACGAATTAGATTGGGGTGTCATGGCTTATGAGATGAAAAAACAAAGAGCGATCGCAGTTGATTTATTCGCTGGCGCGGGTGGTATGACTCTTGGCTTTGAACAAGCTGGTTTTGATGTGCTGGCGTCTGTGGAAATTGACCCAATCCACTGTGCAACACATGAGTTTAACTTCCCTTATTGCTCAGTGTTATGTAAAAGTGTTGTGGATACAACCGGGGAAGAAATTAGGAATCGGTCTAAGATTGGCGATCGCGAAATTGATGTGGTAATTTGTGGTTCACCATGTCAAGGTTTTTCCCTAATTGGTAAACGGGCTGTTGACGATCCCCGAAACTCTTTGGTGTTTCACTTTCATCGACTGGTTTTTGAACTAAAACCGAAATTCTTTGTGATGGAAAATGTCCGGGGGATAACAGTTGGCGAACATAAACAAATCCTCCAAACATTAATTAGCGAGTTTAGAATTCACGGCTATAAAGTAGAAGAAAACTATAAAATTCTCAATGCTGCAAATTACGGAGTACCACAGTCCCGTGAGAGATTATTTCTTATAGGTGCAAGAGAGGATGTAGAGTTACCGAAATATCCTCAGCCGATTACTAAACAAGCATTACCAAATAATTTAAATTCTAAAAAAATATCTGACATTCCATTGAGCCCTACAGTATGGGATGCAATTGGAGATTTACCTGAAATAGAAAAATATCCAGAGTTACTAACAAGAGATTGGGTTGTTGCAGACTACGAAAAGCCTAGTAACTATGCTCTTATACTTCGGGGTATCAAATGCCTAGATAATGATTATTCTTACAAACGAGAATATGATTTGCGAATACTTTCTTCAAGTTTAAGAACCAAACATTCTGCGGAAACTGTTAAACGTTTTCAGGAGACTCAACAAGGCGAAAGAGAAAAAATTAGTCGTTTTCATAAGCTACATCCTGCTGGTGTCTGTAATACTTTAAGAGCCGGAACAGATAAGTACAGGGGTTCCTTCACATCTCCGAGACCGATTCATCCATCTACGCCGCGCTGTATCACCGTCAGGGAAGCGGCGAGATTGCATTCTTACCCCGATTGGTTTAGATTTCATGTAACCAAATGGCACGGATTTCGACAAGTTGGTAACTCTGTACCACCTTTATTAGCAAAGGCTGTGGGGGCGGAAATTATTCGCAATTTGAATATTTCGCCTTTTAAGCTGAGTTTGCGATACAAGTTGGGAGACGAGAAGCTACTACAGTTTAAGATGTCGCAAGCGGAACAATATTATCAGCGTGACTGTTAAGTTAAGCAGATCTAGTGTATCAGACATTAGGTGCAAGCTAAAACGTATAGTTTAAACAATGAATTATACACACTCATTCTTTTCAAAACGTTGTTTTTATATGCTAAAAGTGAGTACAATATATATTTATTTTATATAGCGCTTTCCTAACTTTTTAATTTGGAGTTAATTAACACTCTTGTTATGTCAAATGAAGATTGGTACAACATCAAGAATGCTTACGAGTATGCATTAGAAAAAACATCAAGACATACTTATTTAGTTCATATGCCGTGGTTAGTTGAGCAAATTATTGAATCCAGGTTTATTTCATTTTTCGCAACAGCCTCGCATATGAACCTCATTATACACCCAACTATTGACTTAAATTCTAAGCATCATCGTATTACAATTTACCCAAAAGCTAGTTGGTTTACACTCCACTATATAGCGGTTCCTGCTTGAGTGAAATACAGTATGAGATAATGGAGTATATTAACGTCTAAGTATTTAGGGAATGAAACCTTACTCTTGTGATCTGCGCCAAAAAGTGATCAATGCATATAACAATCAAGAAGGCTCTCAACGACAATTGGCAATAAGATTCAGTGTCAGCTTGAGTTTTGTTCAAAGTTTACTGAGACGATATCGTAGCAGTGGGACAGTTGAGCCAAAACCTCATGGTGGAGGTCAAATCTCAAAGCTCAATAATGAGCATCTGGCATTGGTAGGGTTATTAGTAGAGTCAGATAATGATGCCACTTTGGTGGAATTGTGCGATCGCTTAGAACAACAGACTCAAGTAAAGATAAGCCGTTCCTCAATGGGCAGAATCACCCAAAAGCTGAATCTGACACGCAAAAAAAAACATTACACGCGAGCGAAAAGTATACAGAACGGGTGCAAAAATTGAGGGCAGAGTATTGGACAATCATCGGAGAAGTAAACTTAGCAGACTTAGTATTTATCGATGAAGCTGGAGTAAATATTGCTATGACCAGACGCTTCGCTCGTTCGCCTCAAGGTAGTCGTGCTTATGGTCATTGTCCTGACGGCCGGGGAAAAAATGTGACGATGATTGGAGCGATGTCAACTGAAGGCATCATTGCTGCGATGACTTTTACTGGTGGTACTAATGCATCGGCGTTTGAAACTGGAGTTACTCAAGTTTTAGTTCCTAGCATGAAGCCGGGTGCAACTGTTGTTATGGATAACTTCAGTTCTCATAAAGTTACAGGTATCCGTGAAGCCATTGAATCTGTGGGAGCAAAATTGGTTTATTTGTCTCCCTACTCTCCAGATTTTTCACCGATTGAAAACTGCTGGTCAAAGGTGAAAGAATTTTTACGTTCGCAAGCCGCTCGAACCTATCAAGAGCTAGATGAGGCCATTACAAATGCCTTAAATGCTGTGACTAAAAAAGATATTATTGGATGGTTCACGCACTGCTGTTACTATATTGCACCCAACTGAGAACCGCTATAGTTACTATGACTTAAAAGATATATATACATATGAGGAGTATAAGGTTGTACTTGAAGATGTGAACAATATTCTCTGGCAGCTAATGGAACGTCTTGATAAATGGAAAGTGAAAAATCTGCTTAATGATTAGCGATATAGTTAAACCCGCTATTACTATCAAGGCTACTCTAAATGGTTGCAGACATTGCAACTATGTCCAGGTAAGGAAGAATGTACTATCTTCCCAGACATTAGCAGCCGCCAGTGCGATCGCCTGTTGCCTGAGTCCATTAAGCATGATAATTTATCCTCTTTAGTGTCGAACATCCCATTTCATCAGGATAGGTGTAAATCAGAGCGATACTGAAGGCGGCAAGCTACACACTGCTTTTTCTAGTCTAGCTTTGAGGTGCGATCGCATTACTTGCCACCGACGGCATTTTTCTCAGCGTAGTTGAGATTTTTCTGATATTCTATGATTTTTTGTTGAGCTACTACATAATTTGGGCTAGAAGATGGCACAGTTTTCATAAGTGCGATCGCACCTTCCCACTGACTCACAACTGTCTTCCACTCATCTGGAGATTTTGCTGATTGAGTCAGGTTAGCCGCATTAATTGCTTTACTTACTGCCTCTCGGAATGTATCAGTTTGGAGTAACACAGTCGGCGATTCTGAAGCTACTGGTGAGGGTGTAACTAATACAGGCTTTGATGGTATTTGTGTTAAACTTTTAGAAGTTAGAGGAAGTATTTCTGAAAATCTTGAATAAAAGTAGATTCCGAGAGAAATTGAAAATATTATAAAAACGAACAACAACTTTTTATTTAAATTACGATCCTTCCGTCGAGACTCGATAATTGTATTTTGTCCCTGATTCGATAAAATATTTGATTTTATTGTGTGTAACCCCATTTCTCCACGCAATCTATTGAGTTCTTTTTCTGTATTTCTCTTTGTATCTAAATTAATGTTTGCTTCACTGGCATCTTTTTCTTTGTTGCCAGAATAAGCAGATATTATTCGGTGTTTTACTAAATATTCAATTTGATAAATCAGTGCCCCAGCAGAAATATAGAATAGCCCAAATATTACGATTTCATTATTGATATTGTCTAATTGTGTATAGTATTCAATTTGTCTGCCGTAGTTAGGATTAAATAATGGTAGAAGTATTATAGAAAACAAAAGTGCTATCAATGTAGAAATTACAATTACAAGCCAAGCGTACAATCCTTCCCACCAACTCATTATTCCTGGTAATAATCCGTGTGTTCTACCTATTTCAGGTGCTTGAGTTTCTGATATCAACTGACTAACAAGTAAGTGTAAGCAGTGATGAGTCAAAGAAATTATCGGAATTGGAGATAAAATTAACAATATTGTAAATATCAAAAATAATTCCGGGCTATGTACGAAATATACGATGTCATAACCTAGCTTTCCAGTATTTTGAACTATAAATATAATAACTCTCAAAAATAGAGTCAAAATCAATGCTTTTAACCAAGAGCTAGGATAAGGAAACCATAAAGGCCAGTAAAACTTTTGTAATTTTTGCTTAATAACTTCTTGATTATTCGGCTGCGTCATAACCTATAAGTGCAAAAGATAAATTATTTATTGTCTATATTATGATTCCCTCTTTACACGTATAATAAACATTTTCATAATTCTTGTATCCCTATATTTAAAGTTTAGCTGGATTTGTCATATCTCTTGTAAAAACTTAGATTGGAGACTGTTCCTACATAATTATGTAAGGTAAATTAAATACTAACGTTCCTTTGTAATCACAGAACTACCATTACTAATGCTTACTTTTTGAATAAAAACGTCAGTACAAGAGGATAAAATATCAGTACTTATTTGATTAGCAATAAATTCAAAATCTTGGTTTGTTAATCCCTGTGCCGTATCGCCACTTAAGTTAATACAAATAGTGAGAATTTGAGGATTGTTAGAAGAATGTTCATTATCTACTAGTTCTAAATCAGCTTCTATCATGCCCAAATCAAACTCTTTACTCCAAGCCGGAAACTCCTTACCTGTTTGTTGTCCATAAACTTTGACTTTTTCAACAGATGCAGCCCCTAAAGCTGTTAAACCTTTGCGGATAAATGCAACTAAAATTTGCTGATTTGGTACTTGGGCAGATTCTAGCATTACCTCTAAGCAAGCATCTTGTAAGGCAACTTTTGCATTGATCCCTTTGGGGTGTAAGTGGCGGTTCATCAGAGATGCGATCGCTTCTGCATCTCCCTGTTTTGCAAGTTTTAGAATATTTGGCTGTGTCATAACCAGTAAAAGAGAAAATCTGGGAAAATAAACTTATATTCTCAGGATTCCCTCTTGACAGCCTTAAGTAACATTGTGATGCAAGATATCAGCTAACCTGGGCTAAAATATTTAGTAGAAAGATAGTCATTCACAGACTTTTACAAAAATATATTTTCCCTGTCTCAACATCAAAAACTTTTGTTTTTGTACTTGCTAAATTAACAAGATTAATATTAATCAGTTAAATTCCAATTTTCAATATGAAATTTTACCGAGATCATGCTTGGCCCTCGACGCTAGAAGAAGCCATAGTTATCCAAGAAACGCTGCGAGATCGAGTAATTACTGAGGATCGACTGCAAGAACCTATCCAGTATGTTGCTGGGGTGGATATGGGTTTTGAAGCTGATGGAACAATTAGCCGTGCAGCAGTTGCAGTCCTGAGTTTTCCTGATTTGCAAGTAATCGAGACAAGCCTAGCACATCGTCCTACAACCTTTCCTTATGTTCCTGGGTTCCTCTCATTTCGGGAAATTCCAGCTGTCCTCGATGCCCTGGAAAAGATTAAAACAACACCAGATATCATTCTGTGTGATGGTCAAGGAATTGCTCATCCCCGCAGATTAGGTATAGCTAGCCATTTAGGGTTACTTATAGATATGCCGACAATTGGTGTAGCTAAGTCGAGGTTGATAGGTAAGCATGAAGAATTGGCAGAAACCAAAGGCAGCACGCAACCACTAATATATAACGGTGAAACCATTGGGGCAGTTTTGCGATCGCGCACAGGAGTAAAACCACTGTACATCTCCAGTGGTCATCGAATTAGTTTACCGACAGCCATTGACTATGTATTACGCTGCACGCCCAAATATCGGCTGCCAGAAACAACACGCATTGCTGATAAATTAGCGTCGGATAGATAAAGCTTGTTGAAGTTTTTTCTAAATACTTGCTTCCACCTACTCAATCATGTTAGGAATCGCACAGGAAGATGTTGAAGTAGCTAAATACGATTTACAAAGTTAGAACCATGAACGCACTAACTTTACAGTGGCACGATGCAGGTCAAGATAAAACTCAAAATATTTACGAACAACAGCCAAGTCAAAATCATGGCACTGTCCGCATTGGTCGCGACCCCCTGCGGTGCGATATTGTGCTGAGTCATCCTACTGTGTCTGGACTCCACGTTGAAATATTTTTTCATCACCAGCAACAACGCTTTTATATCAGGAATTTGCGATCGCAAAATCCCCCCCTTGTCGATGGACGGCAATTAGTCCAAGGTGAAATGCCTTTAACTGAGGGTACTAGCATCAATTTGGGACAAATAAAACTCAACGTTACAAGCGTTTCCACGGGTAGCATTCCAGCAACAATTTTGCTACCACCCAATCCAGCAGTAAATCTCGGACATCACCACCATCCACCAACACCCCCCGCACCACCGCTAGGAGTTTATGGCTTAGAATGCCCCAAATGTCATAAAGTTTCCCCTGGAGAGAATCTACAAATTGGCTGTCATTGGTGTGGGACATCTTTAGCTGCGGCTGTGAGTGTGTTGGTAGTTAGGAGTTAAAAGTTAGGAGTTAGGAGTGACAAGTAGAGACTGGAGAAGAGTTTTTTCCATGCCCAATGACCAATGACAAATGACCAATGACAAATGACTTACAAATACAATTAAGTTGGGACGAACCGGCGACGGGTGAACGGCGAGAACCACTGTTAAATGTGCCGATCGCTTTTGGTCGAGAATTTGCTCGCTTACCTGCTGAACTCAGGGGAGTGCGGGTTTCTCGGATGCTGCTTAACAGTAATGAAGTTTCTCGCTACCATGCCCTAATTGACTGGGAACAAGACCATTTAGTAGTGATTGACCAAGGCAGCGTTAACGGTGTCTATGTCAATGGTCAACCACAAACGCGCAGTGTTCTGGTTAATGGCGATACGTTGCAAATTGGCCCGTATCTGATTGCAGTGACATTTGGTGCTAACGCCTCTGCACCAGATACCAGCCCCCCTTCAACGATTCATTTCAACGCAAATACCAATCGCCCAGACCCCAGTTTGCCTGTAGTCCAGCCGCTAGCGCCCGTGGCAAGTAATTTCCCGCCATTGGCGTTTCAGGCACAAAAGGTCTCTGTGCAAGCACTTCATGCTACAGGATTACCAGTAGATGAATCTGATTATCTAGCGATCGGGGCGGGATTGGGTAGCTTTTTATGGGCTGATTTGTTGCGAATTAGTGGTGTACGTGCTGACAAAATTGTAGCTTTGGGATTAGAGGCGGAACCTTATGCCCGTTACAAGCGCCTCTGTCTGAATTCGCAAATTCCTTTATATGAAAGACTGCGTTCTAATTCTGATTCTTGTCCCGATAATATTTGGGGTTGGCCTAGTTATGCCTTGCGTGAAGCTTGGGGAGACTTAGCCAAGGGAGAGATAAAGTCAGCATTCAAGTATTTGTGGCAAGTTTTTGCTGAACCAACATTTGCCGAAACTTATACTCCCCGTGCGGGTAACGTCTTTGATTCTATAGATAGGGAAACGAAGCGCATAGGCTGGAATCAAATTTATCGCTATGGGCGAGTTAGAGTAATTCGTAAAACTGATGATGGCAGATATTGCGTAGCCTATTCTCGCGGCCCAGGAAATTATGCTTTTTTAGTTAGTCGTTATTTACATTTAGCTACTGGGTATCCAGCAATTCAGTTTCTCCCAGATTTGCAAGCTTATAGGGAAAAATATCAAGACTTTAAATCTGTTGTCAATGCTTATGAAGCTCACGATCATGTTTATGAGCAACTAGAGCAACATGGTGGTACGGTATTGATTCGGGGGCGGGGAATTGTGGCTTCGCGGATTGTGCAGCGGATTTACGAAGCCAGAAAACGAAATCAGAATATTGCAGTTTTGCATTTAATGCGATCGCCTAAACCTCAAGGCAACAAATTTCAAAATACCCAGCGCCTAGTCAAAAATCATTACGAATTTCAACCCTTTAACTGGCCAAAAGCCTGTTGGGGCGGCGAACTTCGGGCAATGTTAGAAAAAGCTAGTCCTGATGAACGCAAGCGTTTACTAGCAGACTGGGGTGGAACTACCACCGCCGACCGCCAAGACTGGCAGCAAATTACTGCCCAAGGGTTAAGCGAAGGCTGGTATCAAATTACCTTTGGTGAGGTGCTGGATGTGGAACGAGATGCCCAAAACCGAACTATTACCCGTATCCGAGAGCAAAGCTTTGGGGAAATGAAATTGCTAGCTGACTTTATTGTTGATGCTACTGGACTGGATGCCAAGGTAGATGCCAATCCCCTATTAGCAGATTTGGTAAAACATTACAATCTCCCAGTGAATCATCTGGGACGATTGACTGTAGCGAACAATTTTGAACTAGTAGAAATGCGTAGCGATAGAGGTCAAATGTATGCGGCTGGGGCGATTACTTTAGGTGGCCCTTATGCAGCAGTTGATAGTTTTTTGGGCTTGCAATACGCCGCATTAGTCGCCGTTGATGGACTTGCCGCCGCCCGTGCGCCTGGAGTTCAAAGGTTGAATACTATAAGTTCTTTTAGGCAGTGGTTGAAGTGGGTGTTAAATCAGTCACCTTAGTATTAGGAGGCAGGGGGCAGGGGGGATAGAATATTTATCTGGCTGTTTTGAGTAGCAAATCCCAACTTCGAGGATAAAAGGTGCAACTTTGAGGTTCAAAGACTCAAGTGCGATCGCTTATGAACTGAGATATAACTTAATGTTGTCATCAGAAATTTATTTTTATTTAGCTGGAGAGTTAAAAATGAGCAACTGGTATTTTAATTTTTAGCATTTCACTTTTTTGTTAAGAAAGATGTGACTAATGCATAGCACCTCAGCATCGAATAGGGAGGATGAGATAATTACTCTAATTTACTATTGGTTGAGGATCAAATGACTGAGCTATATGATACTATTGGCGGTGTTTACGAGCAGTTCAAAACTGTAGCCACATTGCCGATCGCCGAAAAATTTACACTATTTAAGATTCTTGGTAATTTTCAAGGGAAAACCATTCTAGACTTAGCCTGCGGTACTGGCTTTTATAGCAGATTGTTGAAAGAACAAGGATCTGCAAAAGTTGTTGGTGTAGACATATCAGAAGAAATGGTAAAAGTTGCACGCCAGCAAGAGATGAAAAATTCACTTGGAAATGAATATCAAGTGTTAGACATTGCCAAACTCCACAAAATTGGTAGTTTTGATTTAATTACTGCCGTTTATCTTCTTAATTATGCAGAAAACAAAGAGCATCTACTACAGATGCTTTCTAATATCCGCAGTAATCTAGCGTCAAATGGGCGTTTTGTTGCCATGACGATTAATCCGAATTTCTCTTGGAAGAAATCAAATCCGACAAAGTATGGACTTACCGTACTCAAACAAGAACCTCTGTCAGAAGGCTTTTATTCTGAAGCTGAATTTCACACAAATCCACCATTTATTCTTAAATACTTTGGATTGAGTCAATATATTTATGAATGGGCTGTAACAGAAGCCGGTTTTAAGAAGTTTTCATGGCATACTGTAGAAATTCCAAAGCAAGCAATAGAAAAGTATACAGAAGATTACTGGCAAGATTTTTTAGACAATTGCTTAATTATAGGTCTAAGTTGTGAGAATTAACCTGATTTTTTATGGGAACTTCTCATCCTAGTACTTTGTCACATCAACTTTAAATAAAATCAAGATTTAGGAGTAGTCAAAGCTCCGCTAAAGCCAGTCACCAAGCTCGATTTATCTCCTTTTCCTGTATCCTTTTGACAAACGTGCAATTACCTTAACCTCTCACGAATGCAATAGAGAGTGAGTATCAGCCTTTATGCGTAGCCTAGCAAGAACCGCAGGCATCGCACTCGATTACGATAGACATTTGTCATATACAATTATTTACATTTTCAGTCAATTCAAAATCGTGTTCAATGTGCCGCTCAACAATGTGCTAGCGAGAATCGAGTTGGGTAGTACTTATGGTGTAAGCCTATAGTTTAGCTACCTTGCTAAATGAATAATCTAGAATTATATTAGGGTGCTTATGGCACTAGCAGCGGTATTTCTAATTGTCGCGCTTTGTTATCGAATAGCGCAATTTTAATCTCTTTCTATAAAGAGAAATATATCTTTATCAATAGTTTAAATTACCAATTATGAACCTCAGAGACATATCCTCAACATTCCACCGTCGTCAAGTTCTAAAAACTGCTCTCACTTTTGTGACTGGCTTAACCACGACATCACTATTATCTTTTGTGATTACCAAATCCACCAAGCCAGCACAAGCAATTGTTGTGCAACGACCAAATGAATTTGAACTTAAAGGTAAAGATACTAACATCAAGTATTCAATTATCAATGGAGTTCCACAGCTTGATTACAAAACTCCAAAAATTTCTGAGCATTTTAGTGGCGATCAAATTCAGACATTAGCTACTGATATCGGTACGCTACTGACGATAATTATTAGCAGACCGCTAAACCCTGATTTGGGAGGAAATATAGTTAAACTAAGCTTACTCCTACCAATTATCAATCTAGCGATCGGCACACGAGAAACTCCTGTCCAAACCGAAGCCATTTTAACTACTCAAAAAACATCAGGATTTATTCGTACTCCCCTATTTGGACAATTACAGTCGTATCAAACTATAGCACTCACCGGAACTGCTAGATACCGCTAGATCCGGTCTAATTTCTGAAATTAATTTTTTTGGAAAACCAATTATCAATTAACCCTTAACTCGCAATACGGTTCAGTTAAGAATATTTGTAGGTTGAGTTGAACGTTTGCGTAGCGTCCAGTAGGGAAGTGAAACCCAACAAATTGTTTGTTGGGTTTCATTACTCAACTCAACCTACACATTTTCATTTTTTGGGCTCAATTGATTATTGTAGCGACGGCGATTCATCGCCTCTCTTGTCTTAATCGAATTAGCGTAGATTTTACAACTAGGCAATTTCCCAATTGCAAATCTCAAATCTTACAAAATCACACCAAATTGATGCCACATAATATAATAGTTGTAGCTTAAATTTTAGCAGCGATCGCTCCTTCTTCTCTCTTCCTCCGTGCCCTCAGCACCTCTGCGGTTAGATTCTCATGCTAAGTGACAAAGAGCGTAGACATAGCCCGCACTTTTCTACAAGACGCTGCGCGTAGCTTGCTTCCCCGGAGGGGTACGACAAGCTCAGTGACCATTGTAGACATCGCATAGCCATTTTGAGTACAACAGGACTTACGCAAAATACCTTTCAAACTCTTATTCCTCCGTGTACTCTGTGTCTCTGTGGTTCGATTTTCCGTTACCTGTGCGTAAGTCCTATACAAAACTCGAAACTTGAACTTCAGAGGCTCAAGTGGCGATACCCAAAGGCAAGCCACTGCTTTTAAATATTTTTATCCAAATGGTATTTTTACCCCAGAGAGAGAATATTTACTCATAAAGACAAAGCTAGAATAAAAATAAACTTCACAAAGCTGTTTATGCAATGGGCTAATTTTCTAGCCAAAGAAGCTGCTACGAATGGCTTATCTCTAGAGCAAACGGTAGCTTTTGCAAAATATTTTCAGACAGAAAACTTAGGTAAAACTAAAGTTAAACTTGCCAGCGAATTAAACGTTGATATTACTGCTTTCACAAAGTGGGTGGGTGAGGTATATGACAAGTTTGCCCAGAATTCTCCTGAGTTAGAGACTTTCAACAATCGAGACAAACTAGAAAAGTTACAAGCTTATCTGAGCCTAAAATATAATAGCGAATTAGATGCCCTCAAACCATTGGCGGCGATGAAACTATTAAAATCGCTAGTGGTTCGAGAACGACTGCAACAAGAAGCTTGGGTTGCCAGAAGAATTTGTAAATTTTTGGGATATTTACCTTTAGCGTTAGAGTTAGTGGGACGATATTTGGATAAAATGCCAGATTTGTCTCTGGAAACACTGCTGAAGCGGCTAGAGAAGAAACGAGTGAAACATGAACCAGTAGTCAATGCTAACTCATTGATGCCTGATGAATACGGTATATTTGAAGCTTTTGAATTGAGTTGGGAACAGTTGGATGAAAATGCTCAAAGCTTTGGCTGTTTGCTAAGTTTGTGTGCTTTAGCTGACATTCCCCTATCTGTTGAGACAATAGAAGATGACAAAAAACAAGAACTCAACGAGAAAGCCATAGCCGATTTACTGGAATTGCATTTTCTACAACAGAAAAGTAAAGAAATTTATCGTCTAAATCCACAGATTCGGCAACTTTTCCGAATGAAGTTGGATAAATCAAGTGAGGCGGATGAAGCAAAAGCTAAATTTGCAGCCATGATGTTAGAGGTAGCAAAGCTAATTCCGCAACAGCTTAACTCTGAAGATATTCTCAACCTCACTCCACATCTCCCGCACATTACAGAAGTTGCAACTCACCTATCCGAATATCTAGGCGATGACAATCTAATCACTCTGTTCACCAAATTAGCCTGGTTTTATCAAGTTCAAGGACTTTATCAGCAAGCAGAGCCTTGGTTGCAACGGTGTGTAGAACTAACTCAAAATCGTCTTGGTTCAGAACATATCCATGTCGCCACTAGTCTGAACAATTTAGCAGCACTCTACGAAACTACAGGACGCTACAGGGAAGCCGAACCCTTGCTTGAGAAAGCTTTAGCACTGAGAAAACGCCTGCTAGGAGAAGAACATAACGATGTCGCCACTAGCCTGAGCTATTTGGCATTAATCTACGAATATACAGGACGCTATAGCGAAGCCGAACCTTTGTATCAGCAAGCTTTAGAACTGTGGAAACGCCTAGTAGGAGAAGAACATCCCCATGTTGCCACGAGTCTGAACAATTTAGGAGCATTGTACTGCTATACAAGACGCTACAGTGAAGCCGAACCCTTGTTCAAGCAAGCATTAAAACTGAGAAAACGCCTGCTGGGAGATAACCATCCCGATGTTGCCACCAGCCTGAACAATTTAGCACAACTTTACGAATCTACAGGAAGTTACAAGCAAGCGGAACCTTTGTATGAGCAAGCTTTAGAACTGAGTAAACGCCTGCTGGGAAATAACCATCCCGATGTCGCTATTAGCCTGAACAATCTAGCAGCACTCTACCGTCATACAAGACGCTACAGGAAAGCCAAACCCTTATTTGAGAAAGCTTTGAAAATTTGTGAACGAACTTTAGGTATAAGCCATCCGACAACTATGACAGTTCGGGCAAATTATGCCAGCTTTTTAAGAGAAGCATATCATTAGCGATCGCTGCGCGTAATTCGTAATTCGTAATTCGTAATTCGTTAAAAAAATATCCCCCTCTCCACTAACGAAGAGGGGTTAAAATTTACTTACATCCTAGAGACTTGCGAGTTTCCACACCAGTTTTAGAATTTACACCACTTGCTTTAATACAAAGCTTTTTCACTTGTATTCCATCTAAAATTGCATTCGTAAAATCAGTCCCGGTGACATCCACGCCATCAAAAGTAGAACGTAGCATCATCGCATCAGTCAACACAGCATCACTTAAATCAGCATCCTTAAACCTTGTTAGATAGGCTATGCCTTCACTAAAATCAGCACCATGCAGATTTACCCCCTCCAATACGCTACCGTTAAATACGCCACCACGTAAGTCAGCATTGCTAAAATTAGCATTCTCTAATTTGAGATTGGTAAACTCAGTACCAATTAAACTTTGACCAGAGTAATCCTTGCCCTTGAGTTCATCATTACCCACAGAACGGGTAATACTAGAAGAACTTGCGGCTTGCGCCGATAGGGGAAACAAAAAAAGAACCATAGCTAAGACAAAGCTACCTAACAGTTGCCAATATTTCATAATGTGTTCTTAATAAATCTCAACACTTTCACCATTAACTATTAAACCTTACAGAAGGGAATAGGGTGCAGGTTACAGGGTACAGATTATTTCCTATCACCTGTCCCCTGTCACCTCTTCCCTATCACCTGTCCCCTGTCACCTCTTCCCTAATCTCTCGTAGGATGATAGATGTTGAGGTGCGATGCCTAACGGCAAGTTGCTCCGCATCTACGCAATAATTACCTGTGGCTAATCAAGAAGACAACGCCCAATCTCTGGCGCGAACCCCTTTATATCAACTGGGTGTAGAACTCAAAGCACGCCTTACCAGCTTTGGCGGCTGGGAAATGCCTGTGCAATTTAGTGGAATTAGCCGCGAACACGAGGCTGTAAGAAATACAGCCGGAATGTTCGATATTTCCCACATGGGCAAATTTACCCTCCAAGGTAAAAACCTGATTTCCCAACTCCAGCCGCTAGTACCTTCCGACTTGAGTCGTTTGCAAGCTGGTCAAGCACAATACACCGTATTGTTAAATCCCCAAGCGGGAATTATTGACGACATCATTGTTTATTATCAAGGTGAAGACACCAGTGGTACACAAAAGGCATTCATCATAGTTAATGCGGCAACCTCCAATAAAGATAAAGCATGGCTATTGCAACACCTTGACTTGGATAACGTGCAATTCCAAGACCTTTCACCAGATAAAGTCTTAATTGCCGTCCAAGGGCCAAAAGCGATTAAATATCTCCAGCCATTAGTGCAAGAAGACTTACAACCAATCAAAGCCTTTGGACATTTAGAAGCAACTCTACTAGGTAAACCTGCCTTTTTGGCCCGCACAGGTTACACCGGCGAAGATGGCTTTGAGGTGATGGTAGACCCAGATGTGGGAGTAGAATTGTGGCGAAGTCTCCATAAAAGTGGTGTTATCCCCTGTGGACTCGGTGCGAGAGACACTCTGCGCCTAGAAGCAGCGATGGCACTTTACGGACAAGATATAGATGACACCACCACACCTTTAGAAGCAGGTTTAGGGTGGCTAGTTCACTTAGATACTAAAGGCGATTTTATTGGTCGGGAAGTTTTAGCAGAGCAAAAATCCAAGGGAGTGCAGCGCCGATTGGTTGGTTTGCAAACCCAAGGACGCAACATTGCCCGTCATGGCTATCAAGTGTTATCCACAGGTAAAGTTGTGGGAGAAGTTACTAGTGGCACCTTGTCACCTACACTTGGTTATCCTGTTGCATTAGGCTACGTTCCCACCCAGCTAGCAACGATTGGTCAGCAGCTAGAAGTCGAAATTCGCGGCAAAGCTTATCCAGCAGTTGTAGTTAAACGTCCCTTTTATCGGTCAAAAAATCGTGTTGCCAACTGATAAGCGCTGAGGTTTTTGAGGAATAATGTGTTGTGAGTTATTCAATCTACAGTCAGGTTCATTACCGGATATGGCTTGCATGACTATTGGGGCAATAATTTTTTTAATAAGGGAGAGGAAGTGATATGTCTTTTGAATATCCTCAAGATTTCAGATACCTGGATTCTCATGAATATGTGCGAATAGATGGTGAAATTGCCACCATTGGCATTACTGAGTTTGCCGTACATGAATTGGGTGATATCGTCTTTTTGGAACTGCCAGAAATTGGCGACGCTCTTACCAGGGGAGAAAACTTTGGCACAATCGAATCAGTGAAAGCCGTTGAGGAACTAAATTCGCCAGTGACAGGCACCGTGATAGAACGGAATGAAGCTTTAATTAGTTCTCCCGAAGAAGTGTCAGAAGACCCTTACGGGGAAGGGTGGTTTTTGAAAGTGCGCGTCAATGACCCTGGCGAAGTTGAAGATGCCTTGACAGCAGATGAGTATCGCGCCCAAGTAGAAGGGGAGTAGGAGTGCTGAGTGCTGTTAGCAGATAGCTAAGGTTTAGCCCGTGCTGAGTGGAAGAGTAAGGGAGTAGGTGAGTGGAGGAGGTAATTAACAATTACTCTTATTCACCTATCCAATATCTTCCGAATCCCTAGTCCTCAGCCCCCAGTTTAAGAATATTTATTGCAAAATATGAAATAGTACCATCTGGAGAGTAATTTGTGGTATTGAACGCCCCTATTCTCAAGTCTAATGAGCAGCAAGTGCTGGACGAAAAAAGTCAAAAGTTAAGTAGTTTTGTGCCAAGACATATTGGCCCTAACTCCGATGACATCCAACAAATGCTTAAGGTTTTGGGATTTCCCAGCCTGGATGCCCTAATCGACCAAACAGTTCCACAGGCAATTCGGCTGAAGCAACCGCTAAAGTTACCAGCAGCAGAAAGCGAGTATGCAGCACTGGCATCGTTAAAAAAAGTTGCTGCCAAAAATCAGGTTTTTCGCTCATACATTGGTATGGGCTATTACGACAGTATTACCCCACCTGTGATTGGGCGTAATATCTTAGAAAACCCTGGTTGGTATACTGCCTACACTCCTTATCAGCCAGAAATTGCCCAAGGGCGATTAGAAGCGCTGCTGAATTTCCAAACTTTAATTATCGACCTTACAGGTTTAGAAATTGCCAATGCTTCATTACTTGATGAAGCCACAGCAGCAGCAGAAGCGATGAGCCTAAGCTACGGTGTCTCTAAAAATCAGGCAGATGCTTATTTTGTCTCTCGTGATTGCCATCCCCAAACCATTGATGTGTTGCAAACACGCGCTAAACCATTGGGGATTAAAATTATTGTCGGCGATCATCAAACATTTGATTTCGATCGACCAATTTTTGGGGCTGTTCTGCAATACCCTGCAAGTGATGGCACTATTTACGACTACCGCGCTTTTATCGAAAAAGCCCATGCTAAGGGTGCATTGGTGACGGTAGCAGCAGATCCTTTAAGTTTAACTTTGCTGACCCCTCCTGGAGAATTTGGCGCTGATATTGCTGTCGGAAGCACTCAGCGGTTTGGTATTCCTTTGGGGTTTGGGGGGCCTCATGCAGCATACTTTGCTACGAAGGAAGAGTATAAACGGCTGGTTCCAGGGCGAATTGTGGGAGTATCAAAAGATGCCCAAGGTAAACCTGCATTACGTCTCGCCTTGCAAACCCGCGAACAGCACATCCGCCGCGAAAAAGCTACTAGTAATATCTGTACTGCACAGGTGCTGCTGGCGGTAATGGCGAGTATGTACGCCGTCTATCATGGGCCTGATGGACTGAAGCAAATTGCCGAAAATATCCACTCTTTGACGGTGTTATTGGCGGAAGGACTGAAGCGTTTGGGTTACAGCATCAGTTCCAAAGATTTCTTTGATACGCTGCGAGTAGAACTGGGAAGACGCAATTTAAAAGATATCTTGGCAGCTAGCGAACAGCTTCAAATTAACCTACGGGTTTTTGATGCAACTACCGTTGGTATTTCACTGGATGAAACAACTACAGCAGAAGATTTAATCGACCTTTGGCAGATTTTCGCTGGTACAGATGATTTACCCTTCACTTTAGAAGAATTAACTTCTTCCTCATCCTCACATCTTCCTCTCTCCCGTACAAGTACATATCTCACCCACCCAGTCTTTAACCGCTATCACTCAGAAACTGAGTTGTTGCGCTATCTGCACAAACTTGAAAGCAAGGACTTGTCGCTAACAACATCGATGATTCCTTTAGGTTCTTGCACAATGAAGTTGAATGCAACTGCTGAGATGATTCCGGTAAGTTGGGAAGAATTTGGCAAGATTCATCCATTTGCCCCCGTGTCGCAAACGCAAGGTTATCAAATCTTGTTTAAGCAACTTGAGGCATGGTTAGCTGAAATTACTGGTTTTGCGGGAGTTTCTCTGCAACCAAATGCTGGTTCTCAGGGCGAATACGCTGGACTTTTAGTAATTCGTCAATATCACGAAAATCGGGGCGAAGCACACCGGAATGTTTGTTTGATTCCGACTTCGGCACATGGGACAAACCCAGCAAGTGCGGTGATGTGCGGAATGAAGGTGGTGGCTGTTGCCTGTGACTCACAAGGTAATATTGACGTTGATGACCTGAAGGCTAAGGCAGAAAAACACAGCAATGAACTCGCCGCCTTAATGGTGACATATCCCTCAACTCATGGTGTTTTTGAGGAGCCAATTCAGGAAATCTGCGCTGTTGTCCATAGTCACGGTGGACAAGTTTACATGGATGGGGCAAATATGAATGCCCAAGTGGGAATTTGCCGTCCTGGAGATATTGGCGCGGATGTCTGTCATTTAAACTTGCACAAAACCTTTTGTATTCCTCATGGTGGCGGTGGCCCTGGTATGGGGCCCATTGGCGTTGCATCTCATCTTGTACCGTTTTTGCCTGGACATCCTGTTGTTACTATCAACGACTCAACTCAGCACTCACATATTGGTGCTGTGGCAGCTGCGCCTTGGGGTAGTGCAAGTATCTTGGTGATTTCTTGGATGTACATCGCCATGATGGGTGCAGATGGTTTAACCCAAGCTACTAAGGTGGCGATTCTCAACGCTAATTACATTGCCAAGAAACTGGAATCGTATTATCCGGTTTTGTATCAGGGGAAAAATGGTCTAGTTGCCCATGAATGTATTTTAGATTTGCGATCGCTCAAAAAATCAGCTGGGATCGAAATCGATGATGTCGCCAAGCGTCTGATGGATTACGGTTTCCATGCGCCGACTGTCTCCTGGCCTGTAGGGGGTACAATCATGGTGGAACCTACAGAAAGTGAATCTAAGCAAGAGTTGGATCGTTTCTGTGATGCCTTGATTTCTATTCGCCAAGAAATTGCCCAAATAGAAGTTGGCAAGGTGGATATCCAAGATAATGTTTTGAAGAACGCACCTCACACTGCCGAAAGTCTCATCACCGGAGAATGGCAGCATCCTTATTCTCGCGAACAAGCTGCCTATCCTGCGCCTTGGACTCGTGAGTATAAATTCTGGCCTGCTGTTGGTCGCATTGATGCAGCCTTTGGCGATCGGAATTTTGTTTGTTCTTGTCTGCCAATGGATACTTATTCGTAGTACTTCAGCGCTAACCGCCTTTCTATAAACAGAAAGGCGGCTACTATTTGGAGTCTCGGAATATGGTATGAATTTTGTTTCGTCCCAAGACGCAAGATGAAAGATTGCTTTATTAATACTAATTCTCCATGAAGATGCAGGTAATATTTATTAAACGAACTACAAAGGAAGAGATAAATTAAGTAATTATCCAGTGTAATTTTACTAAAAATTAGTATAATATTTTATAGCTATTGATATTTTTTACTTAGCTATGGAATTTAGTATATATGGTTCGATACGCATTAAATAAGAACCGTATTTTTGTTGATGCTCAAGTGAGCCTCTACGATAAGGATGAAATTTTCACATGTATATTCTGCGATCGCCCACTTTTCTATAAAAAAGCGCACCATAAAACACGTAAAGAAACATCATTCTGGGTTTGTGGACATTTTTCTCATAACGTTAATATAGAAGAAGTACAAGAAACAGAAATTGATTGTATCAGCAATCAATTTGTCAGTACTAGAAGCGAAAGTGCAGTACATAAATATGCCAAAAGTCGAGCAGAAAATATACTTAATGCAACGACTCAAACCTACTTTAAACAAGACAAATTTGAGTCAATTCAAGAATACCAATATCCTGGCAGAAGGACTGATATTGCACTTGTTAATAAACAGGGAGCAGGTTTTCTAAATTACGAAATACAGACTTCTCCTACAAGTTTTAATTCTATTACCACAAGGGTAGAGAAAGACAAAAGCAACTATGTAGGAGCAACAATTTACGCAATTGGAGAAATCAGCAGAAGAGGATCTGCTGATGAATGGGGTAAAGGTGTTGGTGGTCTGGGTGCAACTCAGGCAGTACTGTTAACCTCATGCCTAGAAGCTTATGGAATGGCTCAGGATATTCAAAAAGTTGCAACTTATCATGAAATAACACATTTGGAAGATACTAGAACCGGATTCATCTATATAGAGGAAAAAGATATATATGGAGACATTCAATTTAATCAGCATAAGCTTATAGGCAGACATAACGAAATCAGTAATGTAACTACAGACACAACAGCCGAAGTTATATATCAAGCAATACTTGAACATGAGAAACTACTCAAAGCCCCTATAATATTTGACATGGGTTTTGCTGGCAACCCTTCTATTTCAAATGTGAGCGATACAGTCGAACGATTTGATGGTGATGACGATAATACAAAGAGATATGAAACACCTTTAGCAAAATTAGATTTAGAGTTACTTCAGAAACTCAAGCTACTGTGTCAAACACATCAGGGAGATATAGGGGCTGCAATAGAGTTTGATATTGATACCCATAGAGCAAAAGTTGTCTTGCTATGGCAAAGTGTAGAGCGTTATGAGTGGATAGACTTTAAAAACTTATTTATCTCAGAAGCAGATTTTATATCTACGACAAGCTCATGCAAAAAGACTGAATTAGAAAAAGAAGAAGGGAATACCACCTGCATAAAGATAATTAAAACAGAAATAATTCCTTACAATATACTCAATCCAATACAAAATTGGAGCCAGGAAACTGCAAGTAGAATACAAAGACTCAAAATAGGTGACAGATGCACCTGGATGGATGCACCCAATTGGTGGAATCCCAAGGGAGAAGAAATCAATGATATTGCCCAAGATGGAAAAGTGCGTCTTGCTTATAGCGGTAGATATATTCCTAGAGAGGAAGTGATTCTTATTGAATCTGCGGAATAAAAACCAAGCAATTGATCGCCAATAGTCTAGAAACTGTTTCCGCTTATTGATGAGCTGAATTTTTGTCTAAGTCGTATTATTTAAGTGCAAGTACCTGTAGCATTTCTAATTCTTCCCTTACAGATAAAGGCTGATAACCCAATGCAAAAGCTTTGGAACTATCTAAAGAAACATCTGCCGGTCTAGGTGCTGCCATTTTCACATCTTGTTGTCGGCAGGATTTAAGTCCGGTGACGGGAAGCTGAAATACTTCTACTAATATCTTTCCAAAATCATAACGTGAAATCCGCTCTTTGCCACCTAAGTGAATGATGCCGTTAACTTTTTCTAATGCTAATAAAAGTCCTTTGGCGGCAGTTGTTCCACTTACTGGTGTGCGAAATTCATCTATAAATAAACTTAGTTCTTCTTCGGCTTGTAAAGTCTGAATAAATGGCTGAATAAAGCTTTTAGCTGTGGGTGTTGCTGCACCAAACATCAACGGCATTCGACACACTGCGGTCATGGGATATCTTTCTAGCATATCTGCTTCTGCGATCGCCTTTTGCTCACCGTAAAGATTGACAGGACACACGGCATCTGTTTCTTGATAGGGAGCATTTAAGCCATCAAAAACTAAGTCGGTTGAGGTAAAAGCACAAGGAATAGAATTATCCGCGCAAAGTGCGGCAATATTGCAGGATGCTATAACATTAATTGCGTGCGATTCCTTGGGGTTGGTTTGACAAAAATTTGGTTGCGAATGTGCAGCAGTATGAATAACTGCTTCTGGTTTAACATCATTAAAGATACGTTTCAATTCCTGAAAATTTGTTAAGTTCGCTTTTAAAATTTTCATGCCAGGAATCTCTAAAGGATGGGATAAATAAGTGCCATAAATATCCCATTCTTGTTTTGCAAGCTGGCAAAGATGCCATCCTAAAAAACCACTTGCCCCGGTGATTAACAATTTTTTCATGTCTAATCGCAAACCGCTCAAGAAAAAATCCTTTCTACAGCAGGCTTATATTCTACACTGAGTAGTGGTGGTAAAATACTATTGCAGTAATACCTGAAACTGCTTTTCACTACGTACTTTGCTAAAGTCTGGGTCAGTTTTTGCTAATTTCTTATATTTATCAGGAACAAGCTTGATTGCTTTGTCTAGGTTCTCAAGTGCCAATTCTAAATTGCTTTGTAAAGCATAAGAGCAAGCTTTGTTGTAATATGCTTGGTGCAAATCTTGCTTAATGGCGATCGCTCTATTATAAGATGCGATCGCATCTTGGTAGCGGTGCAGCTTTGTCAGAGCTATACCTCGGTTAATTAAGGCTTCATATTTGTCGGGTTTGATGGCGATCGCTTTGTCGTATGATGTAACAGCATCTTTGTAACGTTGCAACGATGTCAAAGCTATGCCACGATTATACCAAGCTTCATATTTATCGGGTTTGATGGCGATCGCTCTATCATAGGATGCAAGAGCGTCTTGGTAGCGTTGCAACGATGTTAAGGCTATGCCACGGTTAATCCAAGCTTCAGGACTCTCAACTTTGATGGCGATCGCTTGATCATAAGCTTTTATGGCATCTTCATAATTTTGTCTATCTAATAAATTGTTACCTTGATGAAAGTAATCTTCTGCTTTTTGCGTAGCCTTCGCTTCTATAAAAAGTTGGGTTACATTGCTTTCTTGGACAACCTGTGTAGTATTTTCTGCCGATGAGTTTGCCCCACCACTACAGCCAAATGCCAAGAAAGCTATCAAGCCAGATGCAACGAAGCAGTGCCGAAAAACCATGCTGTACCTACAAAAATTATTAGATGATGTTAAAATTTGTTAGTTTTTTGAGTATTATCAAAATACACTAGTTTTTACCCATTAATTTACTTATATTTATTTTCTCAAAGAGCCTTGTTGACGATGCATAAAACTTTATTAAAATCAAGTGGGTATAATATTATCATATTAAATACACATAAAGCAATCGCTTAGAACCTACTTTACTCAAAAAACAATTATTTGTGTTGCTATATATATTGCATAGCTGTGACTCGTCGTAAACATCGCATTCGTGTAGTAATTCACCCCGATCAAAACCTTCTTCAATCCGCCAATGCCGACGATATAAATCAGTCAGGATCGTAGGAAGGTAGTCACAGAATTGATAACAAAAGTAATGTCATAATAGCTAGATTTTCCAATCTTTCTCTCTATTAATTAGTTTTATTTGCCTTCAAATAAAATTTAAATTATACTCTACGTTATTGATATTGATAAATTGTAGACATACTTGATATTAAGCATATGGCATTCTTAGATTTGATATTACCTAAAAGTTTAGGAATATAGGACTTACGCACTTTACACATTTACCATTATGTGAAAAGTCAGCTTGTTAAACTAAAAGTCTTACCATGCCTCGTTCCCAGGCTGTGCCTGGGAATGCGATCGAGTAGGCTCTGCCTACTTGTTTGACGGGAGACAGAGCCTCCCATAAGAGCATTACAAGGCTCTGCCTTGTAACGAGAGGTAATCATCCACAATTGGCTGTCTTTGTCAATGCGTAAGTTCTAGAATAGTAAAAAAATATTCATATGAATTGCTGCTGAGATGCTCATACCATGAGCTAATTTATGGCATTAAGATTGGATATTTTGTATTCATTATTGTTCTATTAAGGATATAAAATTATGTCTATTTTCTCCCCTGATGGTCGGACAAAAGTTAGCAACACGACAACTTTTCCGTTTAGTGCTATAGGAAAGATGAGAATACATTGGAAAGGCCCAGATGGGGTTATTGATACTGCTGATGATATTATCATCAACGGTTCTGGCGCTATGATTGATTCCTACCATTTTTTAACGGCAGGACACTGTGTGTATGACACGAGATATGGGGGTTGGGCAGATAAAATTGAGGTGATGCTTGGTTCTAAAGGAAATATCATTGCTGGTACAAATCGGGCTGATTATGAATACTATAGTGAAGCCAAATCTGTTTATACACGTTCTTTTGAAGGATGGACTAAAGGAGATCAAACTAAAAGCGAAACTTTTCAATACGATATAGGATTGGTTACTCTTGATCGCAATATTGGAAACTTCACTGGCTGGTTTAACTATGGATATGACGATAATCTCAGTAGTGGAACTTTAATGAATGTCACTGGATACCCTTCTGATAAGTTTGATTCCAATAGCGATGGGAAATTTGATAACTATGATATGTGGACTCAGAGTGGAAAAATCACAAGTACAACTGACTCGATCTTGCGTAGTAATGAGCTAGATATCTTACCTGGAAATAGTGGAGGCCCTCTCTGGCTTAATAATTCCAACACAAATAAACCGACTATTTATGCAGTAGCTTCAAATGAGACAACCACCAATCAAACTCCGCTTTACAACGAGTTTACCCGAATTACAAGCACTCGATATAACGAGATTCAAAACTGGATCGACGAAGATACAGCTACACGCAAACCCACTGACAAAGCTGATTTAGTAGATTCTGATGTTTGGTTTAACACAACTCTTGGAAGTTTTAATAATAACATTATTAAAAATGGGGAAAATTTCAGCATTACGGTCTATCCTCGCAACAATGGTACAGCCGCAACAGGTAATTTCTCGGTTTATTTTTACGCTTCTACTGATGCCAATGTCACTGATAGTATTGGCTCTCATTACTTAATTGGTAATACAACTATTTCTTCGATTAATCCATTCAATTCGGGAACAGCGACTTGGAACGGTGCATTCCCCAATATTCCAATTGGAAATTACTACGTTATTTCATTTCTAGATCCAACTAATTCAATCCAAGAGTTTGATGAAAGTCTAACCAGCAACCAAAAGGTATTTAGAACTTTACTCACTGTTACCAATAGTGCGATATTACCTCTGACCATTTCATCAACTCTTAGCTCCCCTTTATCAGCCCGTGAAGAAAATATCATCACAGATACAGCCAATATTAATGTGACTGGTAATAACCAGCTAAATGGTGGAAATAGCAATGACATCCTTATTGGGGGAAGTGGTAACGATACTTTTGTTGGAGGTTTAGGTAATGATACCCTAACAGGAGGAACTGGATCTGATGTTTTTATTATTAATACCCCTGCTGAAGGAATTGATAACATTACAGATTTTTCGTCCTTAGATGACACAATTTATGTTTCTAAAATAGGGTTTGGAGGTGGACTTAGTGAGGGTATACTTCAAGCTACGCAATTTTTTATTGGTTCAGTAGCACAAAATAGCAGCGATCGCTTTATCTACGACAATAATACAGGGGGTTTATTTTTTGATGCTGATGGTACAGGCTCATCCGGTCAAATCCAAGTTGCTCAACTAGGAATGGGTCTAGCCATGACTAATGCAAATATTTTCGTGATTGCCTGATCAATAAAGACGCGATAAATCGCGTCTCTACATGAGGGTTTTGGGTTTATCTGAACTGTATGTATTACTCTATTTTATCCGTGCAAGGCTTAATTAATGCCAAACACTGACTCGACAGTGGATTTAATTGAATCCCGCGCATCCTTCAAAGTTTGGCTAATGGGATGTTTTGCCTGCAAAAATGCCCGCGCACAATTGCGTCCCGGCATTCCTGAAATTGAACCACCTGGATGAGTTCCTGCACCAGTCAAAAATAGATTATCAATTGGCGTTTTGTAGTTGGCTATTTCTGGCAAGGGACGGAAAAATATCATTTGATCTAGAGTCATGTCAACATGATAATAATTCCCTTTGTACGCACCTAATCTTTCTCCTAGTTCTGCTGGACTTTCTACCCGACGGGCGATAGTTGCATTTTTGACATTGGGTGCATAGTCTGCCAACTTATCAATCACCCGATCTGCAACTTTGTTTTTCAATTCATCCGTCCAACCAGTACCTTTCAAACCAGTACCTTCTGCACCAGCAATTTGATAAGGGGCAAAAAACTCAATCCATACAGTGTGCTTGCCTGGTGGTGCTAATGTGGGATCTAAATAACTAGGCATCACCAAATACATTGATGGGTCAGCATCAGGAATTTCTCCTAAAGTGCATTTACTATGAGCCTGTTCTACATGAGCCACAGAATCAGCAATCAAGATAGAACCAACGAGATATTCATCTTTGTGAGCGTGGTGTGGAAAGCGCAGTGGTTCATCTAAAGCCAAATCTATCTTGAGGATGGTTTCGTTATTGTTAACAATGCGGCGTTCTAATCTTTCCCATAAATCTGGGTCGGCTGCATTAACATCGCTTTTATCTGTCATTTGTAAGAACAACCGCTTGGCATCAATATTAGAAATAACCCCGTATTTAGCGCGATATTCTTTCCCACCAGCAACCCGCACACCTACAGCTTTGCCATCATCAATTAAAACTTTTTCAACATGTTGGTCTGTGAGAATAACGCCACCTTTACTTGTGACTAAATTCACCAAAGCTTGCACAAGTGCGCCAGTTCCGCCGCGAGGTCTGGCCATCCCCGGATTATGACGCATTGCCATCATAATTGCACCAATGGCAAGAGTTTTTTGTGATGGCGGCGCACCCAGTTCTGATGCTAGTCTGGCTAGTGGCGCTTTCAGAAATTCCTCATCAAACCACTCGTTAAGTAAATCTTCAGCGCTGGTTAACATTGTGCGAATGAAGTCCAGCGTTTTGTTTGGGGAACCAATAACTGAAACTAAATCTTTCAGTTTGGTGATGTCGTAGTTACCAAGGATATCTATAATTGACTTTGGCGGTGCATTGAACATGGGAATCATTGCACCTAGCGATCGCTGCCAAAAGTTTACAAATTCTGCGTATTTTTTGGCATCACGTTCGTTGTAACGGGCGATTTCTGCACAAGTCTTTTCCACTGACTTATGTCCTAAGAAATACTTACCATCAGGATGAGGACAGAAAACAACTGGATCGCACTCCAAATAATGCAAGCCGTATTTTTCTAGTTCTAATTCTTCAACAACTGGCCCTAAGTGAATAAATTCATGGTCAATAGCACACAAATTGAATTTAAATCCAGGAGCTTCTTGCGGTAAACATTCTTCAGTTGTTGCTGCGCCACCTGGTACAGAACGCTTTTCTAGTAACAGAACGCTATAACCAGCTTTTAGCAAATAAGCTGCACAAACTAACCCATTATGTCCAGCACCGATTAGGACAACATCATACTCTTGCATAGTTGGAATTTAGAAATAAGTAGCTTTTAAAATGTTAGAAAACTTTTATGACATTGACATCATCCCTCAGTAACAAAAATTATCTTTAACTAGTGTCAATCCTACTAAGGAGAGATTAAACTTGGCAACGAGGGTATTTGCTTTATCTGAGCTTCTAACATAACTATTAAAGTACCTTTTTGTACTTCTATATCTTTGATAGAAAACGATATATCCTCCCATTTAAAAGATGGTATGTTCATGAGTTCTTTAGCTTTCTGCATGAACGCTGTAATTAATTCTATGGAAATTCCCTCTCCCTCAGTGCAGTTAAAACCCTCTAGCATCGCGGGTTGTGAATTAGTGCGTGGGCGAGCGATCGCAGTGTAAGCTAAAGGGTGAGTATTTCCCATTTCCTTTAACAACACCTTTCCCCTAAATTCTATTTTGCCATCACCAGGTAAAAATACCTGAATTTCTTCCGGCTCAAAACTGACAATTCCCCTATCTACATTCAACTCAAAGTTTTGCATCTGGCTACGAACAAACTCTGAGGTCAAGGCGCGGTTAATATCTACTTCTGTGAGTATAACCCTAGCAATGGTATTGACTGGCTCATTGAGTTTTATTTGACCAAAAAGAGCGCTAAAGGGATTGATGGCTATACTATCTGTTTGCAGTTTTATTTCCTGTATGCGAATGTCTTCTTTAATAACTAATCCTTGCCCTGCAACCGCAACTCCATCCGACTGTCCCTGAAGTATTTTTAACAGATCGGTTTTTACATCTATTTCTATTTGTTCTACTTCATCTAGCTGATTGGATACTTGTTTTTCAGCTTCTTGGGATAGAAATTGTTCTTCTAACCGATGCTCATCAGGCATGAATTACTAATTCTCCTAAATGTCCTCTTACTCGTAACTGTAAAGGCTAATTCTGGAGAGGAAATCTATATTGGGGTATAGGTAATTTGTGATTTAGAAATAAGACTGCGATCGTTATGCAGCGATCGCATTCTCTGCTCTATCTCGTTCCCATGCTCTGCATGGGAATGCCCTCGTTGAGGCTCTGCCTCCGGTCTGACATTGACCTGGATTTCTCACAAGTGAGAAATCCAAGGGGGGTGGGAGGTGTGGGAGGATGGGGAAGAAGTCCATACGTGTCAACTTAACGCGAAACCGCTTGTCCGCCGGGAATTGAAATTCCCGTCTCATAGCTAAAGTCATCTGAAGATGACTAAAAATCTCCAGTCTACTTCAGTAGACTTAAGCTATTAGCCCGAAAATTTATTTCCGGGCGGGCATGGAAGCCAAGAGATAAGCTATTTCCAGCTTAAATTGACACGAATGGGAAACGAGGAAAAACGAGGAAAAAATTTGCTGAACGCAACCATCAAACCCCCCAGCATCAAACAGTGGTTGTCTGTAGAATGGGAGACTTCACCTGACGTTGACTCCTGACAACCATCTCAATGGGGCGATCTGGGCCTGTCACCAAACCACGGCGTTTAGGTCGCACTTCACCTTTATTAACTAGTTCTAATTCCTTACTAGAAAGAATTTGAGCAAGTGCTAGCTTCATTTCCAACTGGGCAAATGCTAGACCAATACAGCGTCTAGCACCACCGCCAAAGGGTAAGTATTCATAAGCAGAAAATTGCCGTTCTAAAAAGCGTTCTGGCTTAAACTGCTTATGTTCTGGATAAATATCTTCCCGTTGGTGGGTTAGATAAATAGAACCAATTAGGACTGTACCCGGTTCTAGTTCGTAACCACCCAGCGATATTGGGGTTCTTACTTCTCTGGGAAAAGTTAGCATACCTACTGGGTAAATCCGCAATGTCTCGGAACAAACAGCGTTGAGATAGGGTAACTTGAAAACGATGCCAGGATCTGGATTATCGCCCAAGCTATCTAATTCTTGCAGTAGCTTTTGCCGTACTGATGGTATTTTGTGAATCCAGTATAATGCCCATGCTAAGGCTGTGGCTGTGGTTTCATGACCAGCGACTAACAGAGTCATCAATTCATCGCGCAATTCTTCATCAGTCATGGGTTGACCGGCTTCATCTCTAGCAGCCATGAGTAAGCTCAGAATATCTGTGCGTGATGCATCTGGTTGTTCTCGACGTTCCCGAATTTCCTCGTAGATGAGTTCGTCAGCTTCTTGCTGAAGGCGCATCTGGTTTCCCCAGAAGTTAATCGGGCCAAAATCTCTTTGTAAAGCTGGAAAATAAAGCAAAGCCACACTTAACCGAGAACTAGCCTTTTCTAAAAGATTGCCCAAAAAGTTTTGTAGTTTTTCGGCGCGAGGCCCTTCATGTAGCCCAAACACAGCTTGCATAATCACCCGCAGGGTAATAGCTTGAGTAGCAGACCGAATATTGAAGGGTTTACCTATCTGGTATTGGCTAATGACTTGCTTGGTGACATCGGTAATTACCTGACTATAATTCCGCATTCTTTCGCCGTGAAAGGGAGGCATTAATAACTGGCGGTGACGCTGGTGTTCTGCGCCGCTAATGCTAATTACAGAATGCTTGCCCAGCAAAGGTTCAAATACCTTATTCAGATCGCCAGGGGCTTCTAATTCCTTGGTATCAGTTGTCAAAATTTGTTGTTGCGCTTGGGGGTTGCTGACAATTACCAAAGGAGGCAGATTGTTGTCCAATCGGAGAGTAAAAATCTCACCATAGCTTTTGGCACAAGCTTCCATAAATGACATCGGATTAACAATCCAGCGCAGCATCTGTACAACTACTGGACTTTGCGGCCCATTTGGGAATTTCATAAATTTTTTTCCTACTTAATATTTTTTTGCTACTTCAACTAATTGAAATCTTGGTTGCGTGACCATTTAAAGTACTTATTCTAACGTTGCAAAAAAGCAATAAACTGTTACAACCTCGAAGATGTAAAATTTTGGTTAAATTCAACGAGCATCTACAGTTTCACCTCATCGTCAAAAGGTACTCAGCATGACTGCAATCTCCGCAAAGGCATCTTCAGCGCTTCCCAATTTTTCTGAAGGAATTCAATATTTTGGTGAAGCTTTACCAGATTTTGAAACTTATGGTGCAACTCCTGCTATTGAGTCGGGCAAAGTAGCGATCGCATTTCCCACAGATAAAGCAGCAGTGTATCAAACTTTACTTGCTGCCGATGCTTTACGCTACCTGACTTTGCAAGTTACTGGCAGTAAGGCTTCTGGCCATCCCGGCGGATTCGCCAGTCAAGCAGAAGCTTACGCATCTCTTGTCATGCTGGGATACAAGAACATTATTACCGAAGTCGGACACCACGCCCCCGGATTTTATAGTGCCATGTTCTTGGATCGTTCGCTAGAGGACATGGGAATTTTTACAGTCCAACAATTGCGCGATCGCTTCCGAGAAAAGCACGGACTTTTAGGACACCTTTCTGGTTACATTCCTGGTATTCTCGCACCTGCGGGGCCTTTGGGACAAGGGCAACACTTTGCAATGGCGGCTGCACTGTTGCACAAAGATAAGTTATTCCCCTTTACAGTTGGGGATGGTGGATTAGGTGAGCCTTATATTGTCAGTGCGATCGCACATTTTCATACTGCTTATCCTGCTGTCACCAACTTTTTACCGATACTGGTGTGGAACGGTTACAGCCAAGAACATCACAGCATGGTTTCCCTGAAAACCAACGAACAGATGCAAGCATATTGGCAAGGTAACGGTTTTGATGAAGTGGTGTTAGTGGATGCCAAAGATTTCGACGATCAGAACCAGCCAGGGGATTACGTTGATAGTACTGCCTTTTCTTTTGAGAAACGCCTAGCATTCACTCAAGCAGTACTTTCCGGTGTAGATAAAGCAGCGCGTTTTGCATTGGGTGGCAAACTTACCGTCTTCATTATTAAACAACTCAAAGGTGCAGGAGTCCACGCGCGGGGTGCAAAATCTCACAACCTCTATCCTAAAGATACGCTGGATGCGCCGCATATTATTAGTGCATTGCAAACCCGCGCTTTGTCAGCAGAAGCTTGGCAATTAGTTAGAACAAATGCCGAACGCGCCGGTGGTGGCCCAGCGGCGAAAACTGTGGTGACAGAATTTGAATTACCATTACCAGAATTAGGCGAATTACCTTTAGAAGAATATGCAGTCGGTGGCGAACCAAAAGTTTCTACAACTGCGATGGGACGATTGGTAGGAATAGTTGGAAATAAAGATCGGAATTTTCTTGTCACCAACGCCGATGGTAATGAAGCATCAGGAATTGCTAACATCAACCAAGCATTAAAGATTATCCACCCGACAACTGACGACTTATATAATCAAGCACCAAATGGACAAGTTTATGAACCATTGAGTGAAGATGCTTGTGCCGGTTTAGCTGCGGGTTTAGCGTTAATGGGTGCGAGAACTTTGTGGTGTTCTTACGAATCTTTTGCCATCAACGGATTACCAATTTGGCAAACTGTGACTCAAGCAATGGCAGAATTGCGCCGTCAAACTCCTTCGACTATTACTTTATTCACAGCAGGTGCATTAGAGCAAGGGCGCAACGGTTGGACTCACCAGCGTCCAGAAATTGAAGCTTACTTTGCTTCGTTGATGCGAAATGGTAATGTTTTCCCATTATTTCCGCCTGATGCTAATAGTATTCAAGTCTGTTATGATTGGGCGTTGAAAACTAAGAATAAGGGAGTTGTGATAACTGCAAGTAAATCGCCGTTGCCAATCCGCACAACTTTAGAACAAACTCGTCAAGGGTTGCGCGATGGTGCAGTGCTATTGCATGAAGTCGCTGGTGATAAACAAGTAGTGTTTGCTGTAATTGGCGATTTAACATTAATACCAGTATTTGAAGCTGCTGCTTTCTTAGAAACTGAAGGTATTGGCGTGAAGATAGTTACTGTGATCAATCCTCGGCAATTGTACCGTAGCAATGATACTGCGTGGGATACCTGTTCTGAACCCGAAGGCGGTTTCTTAGATGATGCGAAATTTGCCGAATTATTTGATGGCGATGCGCTAATTGCTGTTACTGGTGGTGCAGCGGGGATGCTGGAACCAATTTTGTTACGGAGTAAGGCGAAGCGCGACACCTTTGCGTGGAAGCGTGGCGAAACTACAGCCAGTGCTGGAGAGTTGATGGCGTTTAATGGATTGACTGCTGAAGCGTTGACAAAACGTGCGATCGCGTTAGTACATTAAGATAACGTAATACCCCATCTAGGTTTTGACTTGGGTGGGGATTATTTGATAAAGCAAAATTTTATGTTCTATAAATTAGAACCTGTGTAATTTGATCTAAAAAGCTATGATTAAGCCTATACCAACCAAATATAATGATGTTCAATTCCGTTCTAGATTAGAAGCAAGATGGGCTGCTTTCTTTGATCTTCTAGAATGGGAGTGGGAGTACGAGCCTTGTGATTTTGATGGATGGATTCCTGACTTTTTACTGAAGTTTGATTCTCCTATTTTTATTGAAGTTAAGCCCGTTTATAATTTTCCACAACATATTGCTGATGAAATAGAAAAGTCAGGTTGTACAGAAGATTGTCTAATTGTTGGCATGGCCCTAGATCCACCTAAAAATAGCTCATATTATGGAGTTCAGATTGGTTGGAAGAGAGTCGTAGACAATGAAGAGGCTTTTTTCTTGCAATCTTCTGATCTAGTTTCGCCAGTTTATAAGAATTGGTTTGAAGTTGTCTTTACTCTTGATAAATATAAGGAAATTACTTTTGATGGCGCACCTGGACACTCACCAGGAATAGTTCGATTTACAGAAGGATGGGAAAATTATGGTTCACAAGGCTTAGAAAAAGAAGTTCAAAGGCTGTGGAAGATGGCAGGGAACAAAGTGCAATGGAAAAGTTCGATTATTTCATAAATATTGAAAGGAGAAGTTTAGATCAATGTTTGGTTTTCTTCCTCAACCCAACCTACAATTTATTGCAACTATGGCCAGCGCTGGCGAGTTGATGGCATTTAATGGATTGACTGCTGAGGCATTAACCAAACGTGCGATCGCGTTAGTCCATTAAATGATGTTGCATAAATGCGGGATAATTTTATTGAATTTTCCTTTGCGTTTCATCTCTAGATTCAGCAACACCCATTAAATAAAGCTGGAATTAGTTTGTACTTTTATCGCATTTATACGTATAGAAACGCTGAAATTGCGTCGGAATGCGTATATTTGCGTTTTTTTATTGAAGAGAACTTAGCAAGCAGGAAAAATGAAAGTAGATTTGCTGAAATTCTTTGACAAAAGCTGGTTTTGGAGTCACAAAAGCTGGTTTTAAAGTCGCAAAAGCAAGTTTTGAAGTCACAAAAGCTGGTTTTGGAGTCGCAAAAGCAAGTTTTGAAGTCGCAAAAGCAAGTTTTGGAGTCACAAAAGCTAGTTTTGGAGTCGCAAAAGCTAGTTTTGAAGTCGCAAAAGCTGGTTTTGAAGTCGCAAAAGCTGGTTTTGAAGTCAGAAACTTAGTTTACAAGTCGCAAAACTTGATTTTTGTAGCTAGGACGAAGGGTGATATTTTTATCTGGAAGCGTGGGGAATGTGGAGACTTGAAGAAAAGTGCGATCGGGTTAATTTATTAAGGATTTTCAAACCACAGATGTAAGCAGTTAAACGCTGATAATTTGGCGTTTATTTACGTATATCTGCGGTTTTTATTATATAGCTTTTGATGTTTCTATAAAGCATAATTCAAAATATATATCTTTTATTTATGGGTGTCTAATTTTGCTAGAAAATATCAAATTATCTGAATTACCATCAGTTTATTTAGTTGACAAAGAGCGTCTTCCTAATTGTGCAGCTATCTACTTTGTCTTTGACAGTAAAGGTCAGATTATTTATATAGGTAGAACTATTAATTTAGTTGAAAGATGGAAAGCACATCATAGATTTAATCAGCTAAAAAGATTTAATCGGAAAAATACTCTTAGTATTAGTTGGTTGACTTGTAGTAGTGATATAAAAAATCTATCAAATCTCGAAAATGAGTTTATCAAGTTATACAAACCACCCCTTAATTGGTCTAAAGTAATAGTACCCATTAGAAAAATAACTCCAGCCGAAACTGCTTTACAGCAAAGTCTTCAGCAGTTAGCCAAGTTTAATGTTATGATAGTTGGCTTTGATCCAATATCAGATGGAGAGCCACCAACAATATATTTAGTATACCCTGTCTATGGAATGAAAGGATTATCTGGAAGTATTAGAACTGCATTAAAGAACATTAATAAAAAAGCTAGCTCACTAAAGTGGAAAGAATACAAAACTTATCCTAAATCTTCAGGTAAATTTGGTTTCTGGGAGACTGAATACAACGGGTTAAGAATAGATTTATCTCCATTTGATGGTTTAGTTTACTTCATGGAACATTCAAAGCGTCAAACTATCGCTGGAATAGAACTTATGGTATTTAGTAGGGAACAGCTAGAATTAATTTTAGATAAAAAAGAAGAAAATGATGAAAATACATCAGGTTTAGAAGCATTAGAAGATGATCCTATTCCAGTAGAAAATATTTATAGAAATCAACCTTTAAATAGTAACTATAAAAATATAGATGAAGTTGAACCTTGGGAGGAATTAGAACCAATGGCTGAAGGTGAAGTTAGAATAATGACTCGTCAGTTTGTTTATGTGGATGATATAGAAATAGAAGTATGTACTAACAACAATGGAAAGCATTTTGTTAGACATAATGTTTACTGGTGGATAATGCACAATCAGAAAAATCCTAGTCCTGAGTATAACAGAATAATAGAAAATGCTAAAAATTCAGTTGATAGACTACCTACTATCAGATGGTCTGGTTATAAATTTAGATTTGAAATGATTAGTTTTAGTGAAGATGATGTAGAAGTTGAAAGTATACTATTTCCACTAGCTATGTTTGAAGACCTCATGAAAGACAAGTCAAGGTTTAATAGTCAAACTCTAGAACAAATTTTAAAGGGTGAGTATAAATCAACTGGCTATGATACGGGAAGTATAAAACTATTTGTATGGCTACAATCTAATTCTATATCTTCGCTGCTTCAAACCAATAACAATAAGTAGGTTGAGTTGAGAAAACTCAACAATCAGGAAGTAATATCCTTACCTAGTCTAGAATAGTTTCCGCAATACTCATTTTCTTTAGCCTCTGGTATCAAATAATATATTTTAAAATTCAAAATATTATTTGACTGTATGCCATTCTAAATTAGATTATTAGCCGCGATCGCGCAATTTATCTTCTGCCGATTGGACGTACTTGTATGCTGTAGAGTGAAACAATTGCCACAGTTTCTCCATCTAATGTGACAAATTCAACCTCATATCCTTTGCCACCCTGATGTACTAAAACAACTGTACCTATATCACCCTCCTCTAAACTATATTCTGGTATATCACTAGTCAGAATAACCCTATCAAGTTCTTGAATCATTCTTCTCTCCATTTCAGTGGGTATGAAGTAACAAATTTAGGAATAGTTTCCCCTGTTTCAATAAACCAAGCCGAACGAATCATGGGGTTTCTGCCATCTGGTGAAAGCAGTGTACCTTCTACAGCATATCGAGTTCCGAATGGTGAATCTTCAATCTTTGTAACATCGTTATCAGCAACATGATTTAGTAATGCTTTAGCAAAAGTTTCCCAATCCTCTACTGAAAAACCAAACGCAGTGAAAAACTTTTCCTTGCTGCGTCCATCGGGGTGAGTTGGCGACAACAGATACTCAGTGATTTTTCGCTGTGGCACAACTGCCAGTTCATAATTCGGCAGTTTCAATCAGCCTCTGCTACCTTCTTATCTTTAATTTATCGCCTTTCTGAGCGTTATGGAAAGGCTTGATGTCATAAAATGGCAAAAACTGCCATAATGTAGAAAAACAGATTCAAAAACTAACCCTTGTGAAAAGTATCAATATTTCCTTACCTGACACCATGCGAACTTATATAGAAGAACAGGTAGCTCAAGGTGGTTATAGCAGTGTCAGCGAATATTTTCGTGAATTAGTGCGACAAGACCAAAAACAGAGAGCTAAAGAACGTCTAGAAACAATGCTTCTGGAAGGAT
This sequence comes from Nostoc sp. PCC 9305, assembly GCF_963920915.1. Lineage (NCBI taxonomy): Bacteria > Bacillati > Cyanobacteriota > Cyanophyceae > Nostocales > Nostocaceae > Nostoc > Nostoc sp. PCC 9305. The sequence goes on along the minus strand of NZ_CAWUDN010000003.1, from coordinate 69,696 downwards.
TAAACTCTGGGAATGCAACAGAAATGACTGTTCAAGATTGGGAAGATATCCGTCAAACAATCCGAGAAAGAATCAACAAACATCAAGATGCAATTTAGCCGTGATGTTTGACATAAAAAAAAGACCTCAAGTTATCCGGGACTTAATAGACTTAGCAACGTACATAGCACAAGATAACTTAGATGTTTCAGACCGCTTTTTAACAGCAGCCGAAGCAACATTTAAACAATTAGCAAAAACCCCAGCTATTGGTAAACAATGTCAGTTTATCCATCCCAATTTAGCAGAAATTCGACAAATATCTATCAAAGGATTTCAAAAATATCTCATCTTTTACCGCATCAATGAATCAGCAATTGATATTCTACGAGTCATTCATGCTGCAAGAGACCTTGAATCAATATTTAATGAAGACTTAGAACTATAGCTTATTCTGCAAATCATCAATTTTTTTCATGTAGTTAATATTTTACACAAGGATGGAACCATGACTAATACTCAAAAGATGGTTCGCTTAAACTTAGATTTGTCACCTGAACTAAATCAGATATTAGACGAACTAGCAAATAAAATAGGCACAAATAAAGGTGATGTTCTGCGTCAGGCGATAACCTTGATGCAAATTATGGTTATAGCTAAAGAGGAAACCAAAAAATTAGGAGTTCCAGAAGCAAATCAATTGATATTGAATGAAATCATTCTCTCATCTGAACAGCAGCCAAAATCGCATCCACTAGACACATTTATGGAAAGGCTTGGCCCTTGGGAAGATGAACGTACTGCTGAAGAAATAGTCAAAGATATTTATGATAGCCGTACTATTTCTAACAATGACATTAGTCTATGACTTATTTACTTGATACCGATACTTGCATTTATTGGATTAAAGATATTAATCCAGTCAAAACTAAAGTTAGAGAAATAGGATGGGAGCAAATTTGTATTTGCAGCATCACGGTTGCTGAGTTGTATTTTGGTGCTTATAATTTTCAACGAGTCGTGGAAAATTTAACTCGTGCAGAAGAATTTATTCAAAACTTACCCGTTGTCCCTTTAACCGATCCTGCCCTTAGAAAGTATGGTGAATTAAAGGCAGAACTCCGTAGAATAGGACAAACTATTGCTGAATTTGATTTACTAATTGCTAGTGTTGCAGTTGCAGAAAATTACACTTTAGTAACAAACAATATTCGTCACTACAGCCGCATTTCTAATTTACAGTTGGAAAACAGGATTTCTTCTTAAAAAATATTAAATATTTTACACTTTTGACTTAACTGTTTGCTGTGATGCTTGTATCTGAGGCAAACTCCAGTCGGGACGCAAGCTAGCGGCGTTGCGTAAATAAATATGATGAATTGAGGCGGAGGCTGGCAGATAAGCGTGGATTAAGAAGCGAATACAGCGCTGTAAGCTGCCTTCGACGTGCATTTGCTGCACATCCAACATAGCCACATTATCCCAACCAGGACGCGCTCTGGCGATCGCAGCTGGAAAAACTGCATCCAAGTCGCGCGTCACTGAAAAAGTCACACTAATGATATCCGTTGGCTGGAATTGATTCCGGTTTTCCAGTTCATCTAGTAGTTCTGTAACTACCTCTTGGATTACCTCAACAGTATTTTCTGAAGCGGTTGTTGCTCCGCGAATAGCCCGCATTTGCCAGTCCACGCCAAAATCCTCCTTAAAACACAAAAGTGAGGAGTTAGGAATTGAGAATGAAAAGTTAAGATTTTTAACTCCTAACTCCTCACTCATAAACGCCAGTTGCTCCACTTGGGGAAACCCCAAGACCGCACTGGCTCCTCCTAACTCATATCAGGGTCGATATAACCACAGAGGTAAACCACTAGTAGACATTTCAAATTCGAGCCAATCAATACCAGCCCCAATTCCTGATGAAAATTGACGACTTCCTGGTATAAAGCGACTCAATAAAGGTTTACGTTCTTCTAGGGTATAGCAGAGAGTTTTTTCTGGATCGAGACCAACCAGTTCTGCTGTCCAACGACGGGCATCTTCTTCTGTGCCCAGGCGGTCTACAACACCCAAGGCTAGGGCTTGCTGTCCAGTAAAAATCCGGCCATCGGCGAAACTTTTCACAGCTTCCACCGTTAAAGAACGGCCATCAGCTACCGTTTGGACAAACTGCTGATAACTTGTATCAATCAACTCTTGCAGGATGTGTTCTTCTGGTTCGGTCAGTTGCCGATCGAAAGCCAAAATGTCTTTGTAAGGGCCAGACTTAATTACCTGGAAGGAAACACCGATTTTTTCTAGCAAGCGTTCCAAGTTATTTCCACGCAAAATCACACCAATGCTACCCGTAATCGTACCTGGGTTGGCAACGATGTATTCGGCTCCCACGCCGATGTATACTCCTCCAGAAGCCGAAATATTGCCAAAGCTAGCGACGATTTTGATTTTTTCGCGTAAACGCTTCAGGGCACTGTAGATTTCTTGAGAATCTCCGACTGTACCGCCGGGGCTATCGATACGTAGCAATAATGCCGGAAACTTTTTTTCTTCTACAGTTTTCAGAGCTTCTAGGACGCGTTTGCGAGTAGCACTGGCGATCGCACCAGTAATTTCAATCCGCGCAATTTGTTTTCTAAACTTGGGCTTAAACGGCCAAACCATGAGCTGTCAACATACCTCGTAATAAATTCAATATAAGATCCCCGACGGTCAGACGACCTGCTTTCCTCTGTTAAGAAACATGAGTAGGCATTGCGATCGTCAGAATTTTAAGGAAATTTTTATATTTTTCAGTGAGTTTTATTTGATATTCTCGATTAATACTAATCAAATCCTCAAAGATTGCAGCTAGCATAAAATGCCAAACTCTAGTTTAGCGTTAACCTGATGATTTAGAAAGGCTATTTTAGCTATTTTGCAAAATTAAAAGTTCTCAATGCCTTGTTATTCTGGCTTTTTAAATGTTTGAGGACTGGTTTTACTAAGGTCGCGCACGTTCACTAGTTGTCAGTAATTAATCACTAATAACTAATGAATATATAAATATTTAATTAATTACTTCGACACTCAATTTAATTAATACAAATTCATTCAGCAACACTAATCTCTATTTAGGTCAAGACTAGTAGTACTTTCACTCTGAGAAATATCACTTTTTCCTGTCTTCTACAGCCCAATAATCTACTGATGAAGCCATTCCACTACTCAAGAATCTATACGTAAAATTTGATACCGATAATATACGAACATATCAAACAGTGCGCCAACGAAACTAAAGGTCAAGCTAATTACAAATAATCCGCGTAGGGGAGTTCCACTGCCGAAGGTGGCAAGAAAATGCATAATCTGAGTTGTGATCGCCTCGGTTAACTCTTGTAAGCCAGGGATGTTACCAATGAGGGATAGAAAAAGGAATCCGCCGCCAACAAGGAACATGGGAACGACAAAACTAAAAATGATTGTGAGTAGTAGGGAGCGGAGAAAGTTGGTGAAAATAGTCATTTAAGACAAACTCCGTGAGTAGAGATGACAAAAGCCAGATAGCGGTTTGTCATTTTCTACAATACGAGCGATCGCCCCAGAGCAGCGAATCTGTCAAAAATCTTAAGTTTTCATTAAAATAAACGGGTAGCAGTTACAGCCTGTGCTGGGGATATATCAAGAGACTTAAATCTACAAAAGCCTTGCAGAATAGAGATTATAGCCAAGTGTACTACTTATTTATTGCTTTGCAGCACGTTTCAGAACAGCTTCATTTTCTGAGAACATCTTTAATCTAAGTTAATATTTAGCCGTCTTGAGGGAGTAGGGAGCAGAGGGGCAGGGGAGTAGGGGAGCAGGGGAGCAGAGGGGAGAAAAGTTTAGAAATTGCAACAAGTCTTTCCCCTTGTCCCCTTGTCCTCTTCACCATTCCCCATTCCCCATTCCCATGACTTCCGCTATTCTTAAGGCAGTTACCGAGTTAGCTACAGAACATTGAACCAGACTACATCCAAATCCAGTTTAGGGGAATGGAGTCAGCGTTTGCTGGCGGCGATTTTTCTGGGTGGGCAAGTACTAGTTCACCTATTGAGAGGCAAAATCCATCGGCGTAACACCTTAGAACAAATGGCAGCAGTTGGGCCAGATTCCTTATTTATTGCCCTATTGACGGCTATTTTCGTTGGTGCGGTGTTTACCATTCAGGTGGCGCGGGAATTTATCAACTTTGGCGCAGGAAACATTATCGGCGGAGTGCTTTCTATAGCGTTGACACGAGAACTCTCTCCTGTATTGACAGCAGTGGTTTTGGCGGGACGAGTCGGTTCTGCTTTTGCAGCAGAAATCGGTACCATGCGAGTCTCAGAGCAAATCGATGCCATGTTGATGTTAAAAACAGATCCAATCGATTATCTAGTTATTCCCCGCGTTATTGCTTGCTGTTTAATGTTACCAATTTTAACCCTCCTGTCTTTGATAACGGGGATGTTCGGAGGATTCATCATTGCGACAAATATCTACAACCTGTCTGATACAGTATTTTTAGACTCAGCCCGTAACTTCCTTGGTATCTGGGATATTTTAAGCGCCATGATTAAGGCGTGTTGTTTTGGCATTTTAATCGCTGTAATTGGTTGCAGTTGGGGGTTGACGACAACAGGAGGTGCTAAAGGTGTAGGACAGTCAACTACAACTGCTGTTGTGACTGCCTTGCTGATTATATTTGTGAGTAACTTCTTTCTTTCTTGGTTAATGTTTCAGGGGACTGGCAGTGCATTCATAGGGCTATAGAAGTTATGAGTTATGAGTTATGAGTTATGAGTTATGAGTTATGAGTTAATAATTCCTCACTCTTAACTCTTAACTCTTAACTTCTAACTTCTAGCTCCTGACTCCTAAAATAGGAGTGATGCCTACTAAACAAAGCAGGATTTAAGACTGTGACCAGTTCATTTGCTTCTAACTCCACATCAACTGTGGAACTCAAGCCTAGTTACAACATACCCATCGTGTTGGTAATTGCCGCGATTCCACTACTGTTGGTACAACCTTGGGTAGGCTCTGTTTTCACGCTGTTTGGTTTGTTTCTGATGTTTCAGGCGTTAACGCTGCGTTTGCAATTTACCGCTACCGACTTAGATATTTACAGAGGCGAAAAATTGATTCGGCGCTTTCCCTACCAAGAATGGCAAAACTGGCGGATATTTTGGAATAGAGTCCCCATTTTGTTTTACTTTAAAGAAATTAAAAGTATTCACTTTTTGCCGATTTTATTTGACCCCAACACCTTGAAAACTTGTTTAGAACAACGTTGTCCGCGTATTTAGTGCTGATTGCCATCTGTGCTTAGTCGTTTTGATATAGACTCAGAACTCAGCACTCATGCTCAGGACTTTTATGGCAGGTCAATTGTAATATTTCTGAAAGCTATTTATTCGCGTCATAGGAATTACACTATTGTTTATGAACCCAGAGGCATCTCAAACCCCAGAACCAATTGATGAGCAGTTGACAGCAAAACCAGAAGATAACAATGCAGTTGAACATCCAGTAAATCCATCAGTTGAGTCAGTGGTAGACACAAAAGCCATTAGCTCATCAGAAGACTACACAAATTTTGAGCCACTCATTTCCAATGCAGAAGTGGTAGATTCTACAGTAGAGCTAACAGAAAATTCAAATGGCGAGTTTGTAGCACAGTTAGAAGCGGAAAATGTCGCCCTGGGGTCTGAAATAGGATCGGGAAATCATTCATTATATGTAGAAGCAGAGCAGCGGATAGCAGAGTTGCAGAGTGCTGAAGTAGCTCTCAAGTTAGAAATAGCCAAGCTGCAAGCTTCTTACGAAAACCTTCAGACACAGGTGAGTGAAACTCAAACCTCACTGGGGCGACTCGTGCAAGAGTCGCTAGTGCAGTTAGAACAACGCAAACAAACTCTGCAAATTTCTGTAGAACAACTAGAACGCCGTCAAGAACGTATCCGCAATGAGATGCGAACCACTTTTGCCGGTGCATCCCAAGACTTGGCAATTCGGGTGCAGGGTTTTAAAGACTATCTCACGGGTAGTTTACAGGATTTGGCCTCTGCCGCCGAGCAGTTGCAACTAACGCCAAGTGTAGTAGAACGAGAAAAACCACCTGTAAAAGAGGCTAAACCAGCCGAACCCCAACCTGGAATACCCCAATTTGCCCAACAGCAGTTTCAAGATACTACAAAGCAAATTCGCCGCCTAATCGACCAATACCGCAATAAACCAGATTACTACGGGCCACCGTGGCAACTACGCCGTACCTTTGAACCAATCCACGCTGAACGAATTTCCAACTGGTTTTTTACCCAAGGAGGAAGGGGCGGTTTGCGGACAATGGGTAGCCGCTTACAGAATATTCTGATTGCCTCAGCTGCAATTTCGATATTACACAAGCTGTATGGCGATCGCGTCCGTACTTTAGTCTTAGCTAATACACCGGAGCGATTAGGCGAATGGCGGCGTGGCTTACAAGACTGTTTGGGAATCGGTCGCCCAGATTTCGGCCCAGACCGGGGTGTGGTATTATTTGAGGCATCTGACGCTCTCGCTCAAAAAGCAGAGCGATTGACGAAAGCCAATCAACTGCCCTTAATTATCATTGACGATTCAGAAGAACAAATCAGTTTGTCACTGCTGCAATTTCCCCTATGGTTAGCCTTTGCTCCTGACCCCAAAATAGTGAGAAACTATGATGATGACTTTTAAATAATTCGTAATTCGTAATTCGTAATTCGTAATTAAGTTTTGTAATGGAAATTTAACCCTAACACAAAACTTGCCGATTATAGAACCGGGGGACTTAAACCCACGAAACTTGTTAAATGAGTCATTGGTCACTTGTACTGAGCGTCTTGCCCTGAGCGAAGCCGAAGGGAGCCGAAGTATTGGTCATTAGTCATTGGTCAAGAGTAATACCTCTTGACTTTTTTAAATTTTGTTAGCGTAGCGTTAGCGAGTCTTCGAGCGTCATTTTGAATTTTATTATGGCTATTTGGTTAACTCTGTGCGGAGCAATTGTGGTCATAGCTTACCTGCTGGGTTCTTTTCCCACTGGCTACATTGCTGTGAAGCAGTTAAAAGGTATTGATATTCGGGCAGTTGGTTCTGGTTCCACTGGCGCAACTAACGTACTAAGAACCTTGGGCAAAGGGCCGGGAGCATTGGTTTTAGTACTTGATTCCTTAAAGGGAGTATTAGCGATCGCTTTAGTTTATTGGTTGTTCAACTTTGAACCAATTAAAAATTATATCCCTCAAACGGTAGATGTACAATCGTGGCAACCGTGGTTGGTAACTATAGCTGGGTTAGCTGCCATTCTAGGACATAGTAAATCAATTTTTTTGGGTTTTACTGGTGGTAAATCCGTTGCTATCAGTTTGGGGATTTTGTTGGCAATGAGTTGGCAGGTAGGTTTAGCAACAGCGGGTGTATTTGCCGTCGTTGTGGCGATATCGCGGATTGTCTCTTTGAGTTCAATTGCAGGTGCGATCGCAGTTTCCATTTTCATGGTAATTTTGCATCAACCCTTACCCTATATTCTGTTTGGGATTGCTGGTGGGTTATATGTGATTTTGCGTCATCGCCCTAATATTGAACGACTGTTTGCGGGAACGGAGCCGAAAATTGGGCAACCTGTAGCGACAGAACCCGAACAAACTGCATGATAGGTAATCGGGAGCCAAACTCAAAACTCTTCTCTCAGAAGGGGAGAGCTTCTTCCAGCATTAATGTTTTAGGCTTACGAACGAACATTGCCTTTAATTAAACGGTGGAAAAGGCGGCAAGGCCACAAAAAAGCTCCACAAATACTGACTGAGGCGATGGCGGCCACAACTCGCCAACTTGAACTAGACCCAGTTTGAGACTCTGAAGGATGAGCTTGTGTGTTTTTAGCTAGTTCTGGCATTGAATGAGATAGCTGACTGGCTGTACTCACCCCTTCAATCGCTGCTCCAATTAGATAAGCTACTAGGGCAATTACTAGCCAGTTATTCATAATATTCCACTGTTTCAACTCTGAGCGTATGCTTGGCAGCGAGCAATAATTTGATTTTTCGGACTAATGATTGTCGCCTTACCCTCAAGATAATCTACCTTCAGCCGTATCCCGAATTAGGGGCAGTTTAGATTTTATATAAGTATTGAGAGTGCTATCTGACTGAGCATCAAGCCCCTGCTTCGCTTTTAACTGCTGAAGAAGCAATTGTACTAAAGCAGCATCATCAAACTGGAGCAGAGTATTGACCTGAGTAGACTCGATTACAGCCCAAAGCTGTTGCATCATTTTCGCTGTCACCATGAGTCTGTAACCTCTTAAGCTTTTCTTTATATTTACACGATTTTTGAATTTGTGGTTAGTTTTTGTCTGAAGATTTATAAAGATGTAGGCTAAAAATGCCTGAGTCAGTTAAATTTGTTAAGTTATAGCGTTTTTCAATTGATTGCACTACAGTAGTAGCCCACACGTTATCTTAACCGTGCTATGTAAAGAAATAAAACTGCCCAAAGACTTAAATCTTCCCTAACCCTTTTTTATCAGCAGGGAATTATGGCAGGGCTTTCGATCGGCCACAATGCAGACATACGTAGGCATCAACGCTTTTTGTCGAGGCGAAACTTCTGTGGCTATCGGGTAATTTTGCTAGAACTTTATTGTAAAACTCTCGAACAAGCTCCTTCTTGACCAGAAGGATCGGGAAAAACTGCTAAGGTGTGGTATTCAGGAGCATCTGTTTTATATATTACTTTAAAAGTATACAATTTGTTTTTACCTTGCGCTTCGGTAACAACTGTTAAAAGTGTATTGCTAGTGGGAGGAAGTCCAGGTATATCCAGTTTTTGAATTCGTCTGAGTTGAATTACATTTGCTGAGGAGTTTTTACAATCTCCTGAACTACTATTAGCTTCTTGACCAAACTGCATACATACTGGCCCATCAAAATCCATAGTTACCTGTGATGGGTCATTTAACCAAACTTTTTTAATTACTTCTCCAGCCGGAATAAAACTTAAGTTTGTTCCTTGTTGATACCAGACATCAACCGTAGGTACGAGTCCCCCTAAACCTTGTGCTTGACAAGAAAAGATGGAACGTAGAACGGCGTTATTAGCTACAGCGCGACCTACCAAGAAGAACATAGCAACCGAGAAAATTAAGGAAGCTATAGGTAGGAAATAAAAATTTTTTTGGGTATTTCCTGACAATTTAATATTCTTTTTCATGGTTGCAAATATCTCAAATTGGTATAAATATTACCCCTTAAAATTGGGTTGCTTGATTAACATATATTTCAATATTTGTGCCAGCAGGCAAAAACCAAACACCACCTTGTTGAGACATTTGGGCGATCGCTTGTTGATTACGTTGGGCAATTTGGGGTACTACAGAGTTCATACCACCTTCTAGAACCGCAGCTCCAAGATTGCGTCTGTTGTCAGTCTCACTAACAAGGCCAGTGGAGGTGCTGCTGCTGGTATTGTTTGGGTCGTTTTCGGTAGGGTTGGGAGATGTTGATGTTATAGAATATGGCACGAGTTTTGTATCAGGGCGATTTACTAACTCTGCTGCTTTAGCAATACCTCCCAAAACGAATAGTCCTGCATCCATCGAGGCTATAGACGAACTTTGACCGGGATATTTATTTGCGATTAAAGGTTTACCTTGAGTACCGCGAAGAATAATTGCATTGTTGGGTAAGCTTCGTTCTATAGGGTTGCCATTATTTTGCGAGATAACCTTGACTACGTTCATCTGCAAAAGACCTTGTTCGGAAAGCGAACCAATTTCCGCTAGGAATTCGGTGTTTGCAGGTAGAGCGATCGCACCATCGGTAGATTTTAGTGGTTCTTTCAATCGGATTACAAATACGTTTTTCGCTTCATCTGCATCACCACCACCACCTGACTTGTTACTAGTTTCTCCAAAGATTGCTGTCGCCAACACAGCTTTGGCACTACTCCCAACTGCTACAGATTTCTGTCCCTGTGGTTGGGCTTGACTGACGGCAGAATTGTCCTGTTGTGGGGTTTGTGAGGTTTGTTCGGGATTGGAGTCGGGATTGGGGTTTGGTGTCTCTTGCGGTGGCTGCGCATTGTTTGCAGGTTCCAAAGTAGCTATATTACTAGTAGGTTGATTGCTAGGATTGACTTGACCATAGCTACCTAACTTTGCTAACCGTGCCCACTCTTCAAATGGGCTTGGTGGAGTTGGTGGAGTTATATTAACTGCCGATTGAGTGGGGTTCACAACTGGTGGTTGAGGTGATAGCGAAGGTTGAGAAGCAGGGGCAGGAATGAAGCGCTCAACTGTCACTGTCCGAGGGACATAAGCTACTGGTGGGGGTGTTGGGATCGCTTTCTGGCTAACTGAGGGTTGTCGTAAGGCTACTGTCGGCGTTGATTTTGCAATTCTCAGCTGTTGTTGGGCAGCTTTCACCATCTGTGCTTGTTCAGTCAGAGCTAATTTCGTTTTGAGAGTATCTACTTGGGCTTCCATCTGTTGAGATATGGATTCATCAGTGGGCTGCTCTGGCACTGGTGGAGAAACAATATTTTTTGGCTTTTGATTGCTGTTACTCATCAATTGAGACAAAAACACACCACCTACCAAAACGATCGCTAAGGTAGCAGCCCCTACCAAGCCTAACTTGGCAAAAGGATTAGATGAGAGTGCTTGCTTAGTCTGAACTTCTTGTGGTTGAGAAAGTGGCTCTGGCGGCGTTGCAGAGTCTTCCGATCCTTCGGTGTCACTAGAAGAAGATTCTTCTTCAAAGCCGACTAACCTTGACATCCGCGATTCCCAATCTACAGATTCTACTTCTGGTTGGCGATCGTCGGTAGTTAGAGTAAATCCATTTTGGGGAGGCGTTTGGGCAGGAATTGAGTATCGGGTCATGGTAGAGCCTTGTTTGGATTTCCAGAACAATTATTATCTTTAATTTCACATATATTATAAATTTCTAATCTGGCTTCTCCAAGGCGGTAAGCTGCAAACTGCGACGGTAGTGCTGCATTTGGTAGTGAAGTTACAGGTCGATCTATTGCTCTAACTAAAATTTGTTTATTAAAGGAAACTGATTTACCTAATTTATCATAACTGTTAAAAATTAATTGATTGGCTAGTATCTCTACTTGCCACTTTCCATTACTTATTTCTTTCGGTTGAGAAACTTTTTGGATTACTAAGACATTCTCGGCTCCTCTATTAACATTTTCAAATTGGCTATCTGGATTTAAATTAGTAATTTCTGACTTAAGTTTTTCTTTAAAATCATCAGCTACCAGTTGGGAAGTAATTTCCCAGACTTGTGTTGGTGGCTGTTGTTGTGACCAAGTAAGCATTAAACTCATAGTTTCACCCACAAAGCGCCGAATCGTCTCTGGTTGCCGCTCTAAATTGGGTTGGGGGTCTACCGTTATAGAATGACCATCAACAAGTTGCACTAAACTTTGAGGTGTGAGTTGTCGACCTAGCTGTTGTAACATAGACCAGTGAAATATTAGTAGCAACAAGGTAAATAGATGTAAACCAAATGTTCCTACTGCCAACAACGGTAAGGGGCTATTTTTCTTATTTTCTGGTTTGAGTATTTGCATTAATAATAAATCGCATAAAGTGAACTATCTTCACATAAAAAATCGATTATCTGATAAAACTATCAGATGTTTGCCCAGTTCCGCATTGTTTTGATTTATCTGCGTTCCGGTTATAGTCATCTAGCAAACATAAGTTACGAATTTCATAAATTTCTAGTCTATCAGTGCGGACACTATAAATTGCTTTTTGCAAGTCGGTGCTATTGTCGGCTTGGGGATTAGCGAAATAATCTGCTGCACGTACAAGGAAATCTTTATTAAAAGGAGTTATAAGTTTTGCACCACCAACTCGATTCTTTTGAACTAAGTCGGCTACCATACCCACTTGCCACTTACCTGGTGCAATTTGTTTTGGCGGATAAACTCTCTTAATTACTAGTTGTGATGTCATCGCTTGGTTGAGATTTTCCGAGAAAACTTCTGGCGGTGTCATTTCTGCAACTGTGCTTAAGAAACCTTTACGAAAGTCTTCTGATAAGGCAAAACTAGCTACCCAACTGCTGGTACTAATTTTTTGGCTACCACCTTGAGGTGTGTTAATCAGTATTCCTAAATCTGGTTTGGGGTTTGCGACTTCTTCAATATTTTGTGGTGGTAAGGTTCCAGACCAGGTAAACATTGATATCATCGTTTTGCTGATAAATTGGCGAATTGCTTCTGGTTCTCTTGCTAAATCATCAATATTAGCTACTGGTTTGCCATTGATTAATTGTACAAAGTTGGGAGGTTTTCTCAAACTGAGTTGGCGAATATTTAGCCCTTGTAATAAAAATAAAAATAAAACTAATATATGTAAACTGAAGGTTGCGATCGCAAAAAATGTCAAAACACTTCCCGTTCTTTGTCTTTTTTCTAGTAAACGCACCATTTCCTCACCTCCTCCTGCAAAAACTTCAGCTATTGTATATGATGTTTTGCATATACTTACTAGTTACAACACTTGCAACAATGTTATTCATTTTTCATTTATATCCTCTCCTTTACTAAAGAAGCCGTACTGCTGATAGCACTGAAGACTGCAAAACCACCAGCAGCAGCCACAAGTAAAGATAAAATTGGTGCTAAAATTCCCAGAAAAATTATGAACCACATTAAATCTGGATCGACATTAGCATTTTGACCGGGGCCATTGACAATTACTGCGGCAGTCAGCACAGCAATAATATTGAATGAAATTTTGGCGATTCCAATAGATAGAAATCCAGTCAGCCATGCAAAAATCGGTTTACCAGCTACAGGTAGCAAAGATCCACCTACAGCAATTGGCCCTAAAGCTGCTATTAATAACATAGTAGCTTCTATCAAATTCTGGAAGGCATATTGTAAGGAAACTAAAAAGTTTTTGATGCTCGTTTGCACTGTAGAACCTAACAGAGAATTAAAAGAGGTTTCTGATACAATGCCAGTGCCATATCTGATATTATCTACTTTAGTTTGTAGTCTATTTATCCAGCTTTTATTCCCATAAGTATTTCTATATTTCTGCCAGAGAACATTAATTTTTTCGGCAGCTTTCACAAAACATTGATTTTGTTGTTCGCCAGTTAACGATTGGCAAGGACGTAGTAAAGAACCAGCTACTTCTTCAGCAATACTCATATTCAGTGCTTGCTGATATATTTTATCTGCATCTGCTGATACCACTACTTGCTGATTTACAGTGTTTAAAAAATTCCGCACTCCCAGCGTCAGATTAGACAGTATACTTCCATTGCCTGAATTACTTAAAAGTACTACCACAATAAAAGGCCAAATTAAAGCTGATATGGGACGGGTGTATTCGTAGGATATTAAGTCTTTGAGGAATTGTATCATAAAAAATAACAGGGTTCCTACAGCAAAAAAAATACCCAGATTTGTCAGCGCTCCATACAAGTTATTACTGGTGTTATTTTGTAATAAATCCAGCCATTGTTTGTCCCAACCTTCGGCAATACTTTGGGAAGTTGCGGCACCAGTATCGAGAATCTGATCGATGCCTGCTTGGGCAAAAACTAGTTTAATAGCAAGTTGCATTTTGAGTTTATGGACTGTTTTTTAGATTTCCTGTTGGTTGGTTTATCAGAAGTTAAAGGATTTTAAAAGTTGTCTAGAAATTGAGAGTTGTTTTCTTAAAATCCTACTTATTAACTTTTCTGCCAAACAAATCTAGTTGAGAAGTCGCTCGTAAAAGTCGCGCCGCTTCTGTAGATGTTTCTACTCTCCGAGCGCGATTTGCCTCTTCTGTCTGCTGAGAAATGTTTGCTAAATTTAAGTTGGTATATTGCAAAGCCTGATTTGTTTGTAATGTCTGGCCAAATGTTTCAGCTACAATTTTTATTTGTTCCTGTTGAATTTTCATCATTTGCACTTGACTAACACCTAGCAATTCTGCCAATCCAGAAATAGCATTTACTGTTGGTTCAGCGGCTTTAGCTGCATCTCTAGTTGCATTAGCAAGACTGGACTTAATTTTTTCAAAGAATGTATTATTGTTAGTATCTAGTTCCTGGGCAAATCCATCAATATCTTCCAGACTTTTCTCGGTATTTTCTAACTTCGTTTTTGTCCGAATTTGTCCATTTTTACCAAGAACACCTACCGCTACTCCACGAGTAATGATACGATTAAGTTCGCTGCTAACTAAATTTCCCCGCACTGCTGAATTATTCTCAAAACGACTTGATTTCGCATCTGAATTATAAGAGTAGTTAATTATGTCATCACGAATTTTTTGTCCCGCCGCGACGGGGTTAGGTATCTTCAAATCTCCGTTAGCATTATCAATAGCAATTCGACCCTGACTTTGTTCTAAAGGGGTTAAGGTATCCTTCAAATTATATTGAAAGTAATCTTGCATATCTTTAGAATATGATTGAAAGTCACTCCAAACCTGACCTAATCCAGCCGTGTTAACTTGTGCAACTGCTGGTAGTATTGTTAGGGATAGCAAGGTAAAAGTGAAAATGGTAGTTTTTCGCATACATCTGTGCCTGAAAAAGGTAGACTACATTATATAGTGAGATGAAAATTTAACTTTTGAACCGTGCTGATTTTGGATGATAGAATGAGTTTTTTGGTTCAACCCCCGACGCTATTCTAAAATCTCTAAGCTGCAACGCATAATGGGTGCAGTAAATCTAAAAGACGTTGGAAACTAGCTAACATTACGCTATCGTAAATATAATAAAATCCAAACTTGTTTGATTCACTATTAACGACTTACATAACTCGCTTAACTACTACGCAGAGTGGCCACTAATTGACGTGCAAAGGCAGAAATTGCTTCATATTTATCGCTGTGAAGTTGCATCATTTGGCTACGTGCAGTTTGTTCATAAGGGTTATTAGCAACTGCTGCCAATTGTTCGTAACCTGGATAGTAACGGCAGAATGTATAAATGCCGTTATCATCTAATAACCATTGGCTATAAACGCCTTCTTTCCGAGGAAAAAAGCTTTCTGAGGCATTACGAGAAATAACTTGGCGGGGATATTTCAAGATGTCTGCAAAACTATCTACTGCAACTGGCTGAATGCGTCCAATCAACCGTGTTGTCAGGTTTTGCAATATTTTTGATGCAGCTTTAGATTTAGCAATGGTGTCAGGATCTTGTCCTGATAAGATGACTCTGATACCGGCTTTAGCACCGTTCGCACAAATTCTACCAACTAAGTCAGAAATTTGCTCGAACTCAAACAAAATTGGTGCTTCGTCGATAAAGAATATAGAAGCTGGACTACCTAATGCGCGTCGGAGTGCGGCTGAATAAGCACTCAAGGAGAGTACAGCTGCATCTTCACTATCTGATAGGTTTCTGAGAGCAAAAACTAAAAGTTGTGCATCGGTAGGAAAGCTGGATGGTGCAGAAATGGCTTGTCCGACGCGGCTAGAAAGCCAAAAACGTAAGCGTAACTGAATTTGACTCAGGGCATCTTCGACTCTGCCAGTTAATGAACTTAGCTGCAAGTGTTCTGGCGAGCAGAAAAACAGAAAATCCTTTAAAGTGGGGGTTTTCTGCCAAGCAAGAGTGCCAAATCCTCCCTCCATCGCCTGTCGATATCGCTCTTTAATGCCCTCATCTCTAAAGAAGGCTTCTAAAGCCAAGTTGAGCAGCGATCGCACGGTTTGCGATAAAATTTGACTTTCAGTAGACGATCCTAAAACCATTGTCATTAACGCTGATTCGAGGAAGGCGGTATAATCGTTAAAGCGATCGCGCTGTTGTTCTGCTTCTAGCGATCGTAAATCTGGCTGTTCAAATAAGTTATTCGATTGTTTGGAAATATCAAAATAGGCTCCATTCCCCTCCATAAACTCTGTATAATCGGTGAAAGTAGATGTGCCATCAGGTTTAGGGAAATCTAACGCCACAACCGGAATCCCATGCGCTAAAGCCTGAGTTAAAATCCCTGACACCAACACCGATTTACCAGCACGAGTTGTCGCAAACAAAGCTAAATTTTTGTGCTGATTAAATAAATCTAAATGTATGGGTGTTCCACCTTCTTCAGCAATCAACTCAAAGCCTTGTTTGTCACCTTTTTTGGTTAAAACTAGAGGCATTAATCCCGGAACTTCACTGGTTAAATATAGCTGGCGACGGTTGAAGGGTGTTGCTAATAAACCCTCCCAAACTATTGGTAGAGTTTGCAGCCAAATTTTCCAGGCATATTCAGTTTCCCTAATTACTCTGGCTGGACGTTGAAAACAGTTTTCAATATATCTTGTCGCCTCATCTAATTTTTCTAAAGTTGGACGATGTACTAAAATAGCGACACTCGTATAAATCGGGACTGCACCTTCAAATAACTGCTCTTGCGCTGCTACCGACTTCTTCAACTTTAATTGAGCGTTGACATCGATAGTTTTACTTTTTTCTTGAGCCATGATGGTTGTCATGTTTGACTGCTTCAGCACTCGTTGCAGAGTAGTTTTTACCAATGCTGGATTGGCAGCAGTCAACTCGCAAAAAATTTCTGTATCTACTACTGTTTCTCTGGCTAACAGTTCCCATAAATACCGCAGTTGAGACGATTTATTAACCCAACCACCGGGTTTTTCCAGAAATGACAGTGCGCCAATATAACGATTATTAACATTAACCCAGCGGCGATCGGCACAAGGTACACTAGATTCCATCAGCAAAGTTGTGCCGTGGATATTGTCTAGAAGTAATTTAGTACTAGCTAAATCTGAGTTAACTTGTTCGTGTAATCCTTCTTCATCTAAAGTCATTAACTGGGGAATAGCTATTGGCTGCGTATCATTAAACCTTTTCCATATTTCCCCCCAAAGTTCATCAGCATTCAAAGGTTTGACATCCAATCCCATCTTGTTAGATAAGATTTGTTCCCAGCGGAGAAACCCCTGGTTATAAGCATTTGTAATCAGGGTTTCAATACGTTGATTTTCTACTTCTAAAAGATCGCCTTTAAATTTCAACCACCAGGATTCAGCTTTGACTAAAAGCTTTTCTATCCAATCATCTGCGTGTTGCGAGTTAGATTCAATGGTGTAAGTTACATAAATCCGCAAAAATTTAGGTTTACGAATTCCAGAAATAGTCAGTTCTTTAATTCTGGCTCTCTCCGCCATCAACAAATATTTGATGTCTCGCGATGATGTATTTCTAATTAATGTTGCTAACTCTTTTTGGCGCTCTTTATCTGAACTAAAAGAACCCAAGTGTAGAGTCATCCTTTCACCACTAGGAATGTCTTTTAAGCCGGCCTCAATGTTATTAAAAAGTGTATCAATTTGTTCAGGTCTTAAGGTGGTATGAATTCCCTTACAATCAAAACCAAAAACAAAGCAGAACCGATCTTTTTGAGTACCTTTTGTCAACAGGTAAGCGCCAATATCACGTCCATTCATTGCAACACGCAGCATTGTCGCCAAGTGCAAGGCATCTTCAAATGGCGTTAATCTACTTTCATTTCCGGCGATGCCGACGCTTTGTTTTCCGATTTTTTGCTTCATGGTTAACTTCCAGTAAGCTTTGATAACGAGCAAAGCCTCTTGTCCAAGCGGGAACGCCAATAAATTTGCTTAAAAAACTCCAACTCCTACCACCAGTTAAAATCCACCAAGTTCCTATTCCCCAACCAGTCATTAGTACTGTCCACAACCATTTTTGAAACTCTTCTTCAAAAAGACCCCCAAAAATCCCATTGATAATAAAATAGGAGGCTAAGGCAATTACCGTCCAAGGAAGAATTTGATCGGCAGGAATTGGCCCTAATGAAGGTTGACTTCCCAGAACCTGATTGACTGGACGAAATTCTTGTTCCCGCTCTTGAGACATTTGAAATATCTGAATTATTTACTGCTATCGCCAATTACAAAGCGTGTGAGTACATCCGCGATGGTAACAGCAACAACCACTAATAGGGGAGTTCTGGCGATGCTTTGCCAATCTTCATCTTTACGCACTGCATTAATCACACCAACAAGGGAGATTGCAATATAAAGTAAGTAAATTGCCCGTAACACATTAAATATTAAGCTTACTGGTGTGTCGCTAGCACCAGCATTGTTTGCTGTTAAGGTTTTTTTGAAAAACTTTTCAGCTTCCCCAAAAAACTGTGCTTGTGCGGGGGCTGCAAACCAGTCTAACCAATATAAACTCAGAACGATCGCTGCTGCTAAAATTTGTAATAATATTAGCGATCGCTTTGGTAAATTTACTTGCTGACCAATTTGCTGGGTGATAACTGCAATTAAACTACCAACAAGTAAACAAAAGAGCAATATAGGACTTTTGAGGCTGATAACGCTAACTAATACAGCACAAGCAATCAAAAAAGGTACAGATTCAAGCAGAATAGTCAGACAGGATTTAAATGCCAGTCTTAACTTGTGAGATTCTTTCGCCGCACTAACAGTTAAAGCTTTGAAAAAGTTTCTCTCGTGAGAACTTTGTCTAAACATTTGCTAATTTTCCTATGGTGTACTATAAGGTGTCCTTGCTTGTATCAAATTTTACAACTACTACAATTCAACATACTTTAACATCATTTCATTATTAATCAAATTATAAACCTGTAGTAAAGTTCTATATTCTACATCAGTATTCTGAAGTTAAGTTAACATGATATTAAGATTTATCTAAAACTAAATTTCTCTGATTTGAGAAGCTGGATTGCAAATATCGAGATTGAACTGGTAGATTCTTCTCGACTTTGAGAATTTTCTCAATCTTCTCATACAGATAGCCTCGATCGACCAACTTCCAAGCCTTGACTTTCTCCACCTCATAGGTATCTGAGCGAAATGCTATAAATGTTTCAGACTTGTATGTACACCATAGGCTTGCTCTTAGGGCAGACCAAGCGTAGCTTTGGCTCTTTAGGGTTCTTCAGAGCGAACACGATATGAAACAATATTGAGTCACCAAAATTCAAATATCTGTCTTGAAAAGTTTAGATCGATTGTAGAAAAATGGTAGACGTTCAAATGTACGTTTTACCATTTTCTACACGCCGATTAGATTTAGAACTAGATTACAAACTTAAACACAGTTCCTAGATTAGAACTACCGCCAAAAGAGGCAGTACCGTAAAAAGCACCATTTGAGAGCTGAATTAGCGTCGACTCTGGCGTTGCCCCATTAGTACCATTAAAACTAATTAAGCCAGTGATGGTTGCCCCAGTCAGCTGATAGATAACTCCTTTGTTACTTGCCCCACCAGCAGAAGCTGTGCCATAAAAGTTACCATTGCTTGCTTTGATGAGTGCAGCCGTTGGGTTGGCCCCATTAGTGCCATTAAAACTGGCAACTAAAACGGGTGTACCGCCACCAACCGGAACCTTGAATACAGCTCCTTTATTGTTGGCTCCACCCAGTTTAGCGGTGCCATAGAGGAATCCACCAAATTCAATTAATCCAGACTGTGGATTTGCCCCATTGGTGCCACTAAAGCTATATGAAGTCAGTATTCCTGCGGGAGTTAACTTGAATACAACTCCTTTAGCACTTGCTCCACCGGCAGAGGCGCTGCCGTAATAGTTTCCATCGGTAGCCAGTTGCAATCTTGCTAATGGAGTTGCTCCATCAGTACCGCTGAAGCTTCTGATGGTGGTGAGTGCCCCGGTAGTGGGCGAAACCTTGAATATAGTTCCTTTATTATTGGCCCCACCTGTAGAGCTTGTCCCCCACAAATTACCATCAGTACCTGTAATCAGTCGGCCTGCTGGGTTAGCTCCATTAGTGCCTGTAAAATTTGCCAGAGTTGTCAGGGTAGTAAAAGCTGTTTTCGCCAACTTAAACACACTGCCGAGGTCGCTTGTACCGCCTGTAAAGCTTGCCCCATATAAGTTGCCATCGGCTGCTTGAAATAATCTAGCGACTGGATTAGTCCCTTTGTTGATTCCAGAGGTTCCGGTGAAGTTTATCAGTGTGGTCAGAGTAGTGAAAGCAGTAGGAGTTAACTTGAATGCAGTTCCTTTGCCAGAAGTGCCACCAGCAGAAGTAGTTCCATAAAGATTGCCATCAGTACCATTGCCTTTAAGTACACCAGCTCTTGGTGTAGCTCCGTTAGTGCCGTTGAAATTTACAACAGTGGTCAATGTTGCAGCAAAGGCTTGTTGGAAGGGTAGTACTAATGAAGAAGCCAAAACAGTCAAAGAAGTAAAAATCAATACCCTATTTTTGGTCTGGTGTTGTTTGTACAGATTAATCTTGTTCATTGAATACCTCAAAAAAGTTTGGTGGAGACGGAATCGTAGCTAGTTCTAACGGATTTTGTGATGGATGCTACTCATGACTAATACCAATTTGAAAAATGATTGCTACAAAGTAGGAAGCCACTGCTGTCGAAGGGTTTCCCAGCTTTTCTGCGTTTAAGCAAACTACGCCTAACCTCTGCCTTGGGGTGAAGGGAGAAGCAATTGGCGCTAATAAGGACGAAACCCAAAGCCCCAACATCTTGTATATGTTGAGTTTTATCCCGTAATCTACGAGATATTGCTACGACTCAATCTACGTATTGAGCGCATTCTTATCTAAAATTGGTATAATTTGTCGGCTTAGGCATTAACGAGAAAATGCCTTAAATGTTGGTATAGCCCTATTTGAAAAGGACTCAGAAAGCCTGTTTTACCTACACCACAAAAACCGTATTAGCACTGAGTCAATAACGTGAATGGCACGATTAATGATTTCGTTCGGTAGCATAAAGCATTATTTATGTTTTTGATGTCGTGAAAAACACAAAAAACAGGGGAAAATCCACGATTTTGACAGAATATAGCCACAAGACTCAACTGAAAAAGTTCATATAGTGGTTTTTTTGTCAAGCAATCAGTAAACTCTATTAAATACTGATTAAAAGCTCTAAAAAAATCTTAATAAGCAAAATCACATATTAAGTGAAAGGTTTTGATTTTTCTCTGGTGAAAGTAATAAAATTGCTATAAAAACTACTTTTCAAACAACTCTAAATTCCCAAAATATATTTAAGCTTTTTAATCATTTCATAATGGAATCATGACTTAAGCTTTACCTTCACATTATACTGTTGATTCCGTTGGCAAAATTTAACAGCTATGACCTTTAGCAGTTATAAAAAAATCGTGGAAGTCTGAATTTCTTTACTTCGCACTTAGCTGTAGTTTGTAATAAACTGCTGCATATCTACATTAAAGAAATTTATTTCCATAACTCAGATAAAATTGCCATCCTCAATAAGTAAGTGTGTAAAATTAAACATGGCTTTTTAAAAGTGAACAAGAGACTAATAATGGTAATTAAAGGATATTACCTTATAACTGCTCTTTTATAATAAAGCCACTGAATATTTATACAAACTTACTTTATGAATATAGAGTTTTTAACTAGCAAACAATCATGTATTAGAGTGGCTGTGCAATAGCTTAATGCCCTCTAATTCTTGAAAAACTTGCCTTATTTTGCTCTATATTTTTCATAATTTGGTGTCAATTTATAATTTGTCAATAACCTTTGGAATGCTAACTATTTATGCATATAAAAGGTTGTTTACAATCGTCAATTTGACACTTGATTTTGATTTTATAGGCGTTGAAGCGGAAATTAATTTGAAGGAGCTTGACATGACTTTTTATCCAAATCGTCAATTAACCTATTTAGCAAGTTCAATTTCTGTACTTGCCATAGCAACTGGTTTAGTAGTAGGTCAATCTGCTACTCATAAATCTCTAGCTCAGACCTCTACCAGTGCTCCGCCAACTGGAGTAACTTCCATAAATGGTGCAGGTGCAAGCAGTATAACTACTTTGTTTATAGGTACAGGAACTACCTCTCCTTTTGATCCGAAAGGCTCATGGTTTAACACTTACGGTGTTGGAAATCCTTCAAGCCTCAATCCTCCCGGCCCAGTAAATGCGGCTGTCACATTCAGATATGCTTCGGTTGGTAGTGGTAAGGGCTTAACAGCTTTTTTCACTCAAGCTGTACCAGCTGGTAGTCCTACTATCAATCGCCCTGTCTCTTTTGCAGCTAGTGACGACCCCGTAGTAGGAACAGAAAAAGTTAGTGGCAGTCCCAACAACGCTGGCACGCCCGCAAATGCATACGTCCAAGTACCTGCAATCACCGTTGGCATCGCCTTAGCTTATAACCCTACTGGTCTAAAGGTGCCAGCTGGTGGAATTAAGCTTTCACGAGCTACTTA
Source organism: Nostoc sp. PCC 9305 (assembly GCF_963920915.1). Taxonomy (NCBI): domain Bacteria; kingdom Bacillati; phylum Cyanobacteriota; class Cyanophyceae; order Nostocales; family Nostocaceae; genus Nostoc; species Nostoc sp. PCC 9305. Next base: position 47,475 of record NZ_CAWUDN010000003.1, on the reverse strand, counting down.
CCTTGGTATTCTTCAAGGCAACATCATAAATTGGAATGATGCCAAAATTAAAGCAGATAACGGCGGTGCAACAATAGCAAATAAGCCAATCGTTCTAGTCTATCGTAGCGACGATAGCGGTACTACTTTTGCTTTAAGCAGCCATCTCAAGGCGGCATTTCCTACATGGAACAGAGGAGCTGGTAAAAAAAGTATTGTTGGCTCTGTACCCTCAACAATACCAGGCGATACAGTTGTTTGGCCAGTCGGTTCCAAAGGCGCTACAGGAGGTGGAGGTGCAGCCACCACAATCGCTACCACTCCTGGTGCAATTGGTTATGTTGATAGTGCTACGCAGTTAGCTAAGAATCTGAAAGCTGCTGTCTTGCAGAACAAGGCAGGTACTTACAATGCCATTTCACCAACTACAATTTCAAATGCTTTTGTCGGTGCGAGTGACCAAGATGCAAATGCTCAACGGATTAAACTCGTAGTTACCGATCCAACAGCTGTAAATGCTTATCCCATTGTTACCGCAACTTACGTGCTATTTTATGATAAATACGCAGACGCTAAAGTAGCAGCTGGTATTAAAGGATTGATCGGTTGGGCTTTCGGAGCAACCGGGGACACTATCGCTAAAAATCGGGGATATGCTCCTCTTCCCGCTGCCATAAAAACCCTGTCTCAAAATGTTGTGAATACTTACGTCAAACCATAATTGGGTGAATACTGTTTTTGGTATTATCCTCCCTTGTATCCTTTAGATTTTTACATGTCTTGACAAAGATATGAAAGTTATACCCCAGGATTATATTTATAATCTTGGGGATTTATTAAGGCGATAATTTTATCTCAATAACTGCTAATAATGCTCTGATTTATCAAATTTAAGGCATTATTAGCATTATATAGTCAAGCGTTTTAGAAGTTTATCTCATTCAACTAGAGATAGTAAATTGAGTAACCTTGAAGTTTATAAGTTGATGGGTATAAATAAATATTCAGATAGTTTGCGATCGCGATCGCTTTTAGGCATTCACCAATGCTGTCAGATGGAGCGATCGCAGAATTTGGCGTCAACTATGTTATGATTTTATTATGTTGAGAAATATTTTCGGTTATGTAACTGACTATATAGACCCTCTCCGAATCTAAATCTCTACACCCTTTGATTCTGAAGGTGTTTGATGTCATAAGTATTTCAAAAATTAAAGTTTTAGTTAGTCGAAATGTATTGCAATGTCTCGCTTGACACTGATACATCAAACTGTCAAAAAAATGTGCTAAGAAGAACGGACAAGTCTAGTGTGTCACACACGCAGACAACATACGGATACTACTGGAACTTATGCCCACGGATATAATTACTCGTCCTGAATCCCTCACAGAAGATTGCTTTTTTACTTACGCCCTTGGGACTGATCTGCACGATACTAATTTAACAGCCAAATATTTACGCCGAATCAGAAAAGAAGATAAACCATATATCGACATAGCTGTTTCTCCCAGACCTGGCTATCGATTTGAGGTTTGTCTTATCCCTGTTGAAGGGTTCGCTCAAGAAAGAATATTGACAAAAGACGGGTTCGCCAAAGCTTTAGCGATTATTTGTGCTGTATCTAATAAAGCTAGGAAACGATTCCCTTCAGGAAATGGACAAGAAATAGTCCGGTGTCAATTTAGTAACTTAGCTGATGCAGTCGCTGTAGCGAATAGACTGTCTGCATTACCCTCTGATATGTATGAAACTCTCGTCAAGGTACCAAATGCTTTGTAATATATATTGCATCCCCTGAAATATTTATTATTAAAACTGACATCTGGACATTTTAATGGTAAGTAGCTAAATGGACTTGAGACAAAACTTCAATGGGTCATATTTTGTCTGTTGAGAAAAGACTTGTCATACAAGACTTTTAACCTTAATGTACAATTTTGACGTTTTTGTACGCTAACCTGTAAATTCAAAGTGAGTTTTTTTTATGCCTATAAGTCCTTTACGTGAAGAACCTCGTAATCAGCGAGCGCCTGTAATTCGTACAAGTAATGAGTTTATTCTCTTGGAATGGCTGAAGTCAACTGGTCGTCTAATAGAACGCGAACATCAAGAATCTGAGTATCTAACTGAAGTAGAAGAAATTTCCGAAATGATAGACCTTGACGATATCCCTTACGATCATGACGATGATGATGGTGAAATGGATTTGGAAGCCTAGCATACTAACTCGATTTTAAAGCCAGGGCAATAGAATTCGCGACTACACAAACTCTCGTCCTTAAAAATTTCGGGTTTTGACTGTGTAGACGCGGTTTCTAACCGCCGATTTCATTTGAGTAAGAGATAAAATAATTGTCCATTGCTGACTGTAACACCAGCGCGATCGCCTGCGATTTTCCCAGTACCTAAAAAATAATCCACTCTACCCGCACCTTTAATTGCACCTCCGGTATCTTGGTCAAGAACATAGCGGCTAATAATGCGCTCTTGCATTTTTCCGGTAGGATTAACGAAGGGAATAGAAGCGCGAATCAATGCTAAAGCACCGGGAGGCATGAGAGATTTATCTGTTGCAATAGAACGCTCTGCTGTTAATGGTACATCGATCGAACCTTGGGCTGGCTCACCGTGATTTTCTTGAAAAAAAACAAAGCTGCGATCGCGCGGTATATAAATATTTAATTCTTGAGGATGCTTTTGAAAATAGTCGAGAATAATTGGCAGAGTTATACCTTCTAGCGGTAATTTGCCATCATTGACTAATTCTCGCCCAATACTTTTGTAGCTATAAGCGGTATTGCCAGCATAGCCGATTGTTGTTTGAGTCCCGTCGGGAAGCTGAAGTCTCGCCGAACCTTCAATTTGAGCTAGATATGGTTCGAGGCGAGAGCGAAACCAAAACAACTCTAATCCTCGCAATTTCCCTTTTGAACTTTGTAAACCATCTGCTCCTTCTAACTCCTCGCGTGTCGGATGAGGCTTAGTCCAGGAGTTGAAATCAGGGGGTAAGCGATAAACAGGATAGCGATATTGTATTGTCGGGACGCGACTGGCTGCGTAAAGTGGCTCATAATAGGCGGTGAATAAAACAGAACCTTGGTTATCTTTACCGACTGACTGGTAAAGAACAAATTCCCGCTCAATGGCTTGATGTAATTCTGTTGCAGAATTGGTTTTTAATAGAAGTTCGCGGAATCTTTGCAAGCTTTTGATGACGCGCGAGCGCGTAATCCCAGCCACCGGATAGTTTTGATAAGCAGCCGCAGCATTAGCTGTTTGCAGATATTGGAGACTGCGAGCGATCGCACCGATCAGTGCCTTTTTCTCTGGTATTTTGCCATAAATTACTTCATCCAAACAAGAGCGATCGTTCTGACAACAAGTAACTGGTAGTCTCTCGATTAATGGTGCTTTTTGCTTTTGTGTAAAGGACACCGGTATATCCCACTTTTTCACGCGACATTCTGGCGGACTGAGTTCCCGATACGCCAAAGATTCCATACGCACTAAGAAAATCGACAGAAGCAGCGGTAGGCTGATGGCGATAAATTTGTTTAGCTTTCCTAACCCAGCAAGTGTCTTTTTCATCAAAATTTAAAATTTTTGAGATTATCCCACTTTACTCAAATTCAAAAATCAAAAACCAAAAATACAGTAGACCTAATATGTTTTTATATACTTTATAAAAAAAGACTAAAAAAACCCATCACTTTTTTCAAGCGTGAGTACATTTGAACTAAATTGTCTCAATTTGGTAGTAAGCCCTGACTCCATCAAACTATCTACACTCAAGAGTTCTAAGCGCCTCCCCCAGCGCACGAGCAAGGGAGAGGCAAAGAAGCACATAAAGTCCTATTTACTGTCCCTTCGTTTATTCTGTAACTAGTTGCTTGCGTTTGCGAAGAGAGGTGATGCCAAAAGCACCTAAGCCTAAGATACCGATGAGAGAAGTCGGTTCGGGAACAGCTTGGGTAACTACGTCAAATTTGAAATTTGGGCCAATCCTACCGTTACCTGCTGTCAGGGTTGAAGGAAAACTAAACCCTTGGGATGAACCATTTCTGGCGCTACCGGTGAGAGTAATTTCTGGAGCCGTATTTACTGATGCAGGAACAGTATAAATATCACTAAATGGACTAGTTATTGCTGCACCAATAACGTATGACATTCCAGCAAGAAGATTGACTGATGTAATATCCTGGTAACGAAAGCTTCCAGTTAGTGGACTGGTGGTTTGGACAGTTGTTGAAGCTAGTAAATTCCCGTCCGATGTCCACAACCCAACTAAGTGGGATTGTGATAGAGGATTCCCAGGAGTTTGATCGTAAAAACCTAATGCAGTAACTGAGAGGTTGTCATTAGCAGTAAATGACCAACCGATTGTTTGATTTGTACCATTAAAAGCTGGAAAGTTAGATCCACCTGCCAAACTCTGTATCGCTTCAGATGCGTATACAGATGGTGCAGAAACTAAAGCTGTTGTCAGGATAAAAGGAGAAGCTATTGATAACTTTTTTAGTACATTTACGATTGTCACAATCTTATTTCTCCGATAAACATTTAACATTCGAGACTCTCTACAGCAATATATTTATTTATACTCACAGCGTCAATACTTTTTCAGCAAATTTACTTAAACTTTAAATAAGGGCTAGTTTATTTAGCGCAATACCTTCGTCAAAAGAAGAAGATATCTGACTTTTCACGGCATATGGAAAAGCTCATTTTAAAGATTTCCTAAGCCCTGATTTTTCTGTTAGCTCTTTTCATTAACTCAAAGCTATTGAGAATTAGTCTGTGGAAAAAGCCACGCTTTTTCGAGGTTTGAGGGCTTACCGTGAAAAGTCAGGTCATCTCCTCTCAGATTTTCGTCTCCTTAAGGGATTTCCAGAAATTAAATTATGCAATTTTGGGAGCGAAGATGATTAATCGTTAGATTCTTCCTCCCCTGCAACGCCAGCTCGCCAGAGCGATGGGATTATTTTTTAAGTTGCTAGCAAAATCATCCCGCAAATATGCAACGCCGTTAATTGTTTTACTAAAATTTTTCCCACCCAATCCCTATTCATTCATATTACGGTAAGTAGCAACAGCAGAAGGCGATATCCGGTTCAAATATCGGAAAATCCAATATTTGAAAATGGTATCTAAAATCACTGGGAATGTGGCAATAAATAAGAAGATAAAATCTCGATTTGCTGGTAATCCCCAATGACGCGATACACCTTCTAGCAGTACTTCCCAGCCATGAGGAGAGTGGAATCCTACAAAGATATCAGTAAACAAAATAATGATAAATGCCTTCGCACTATCGCTAAGTCCATAGACAATATTATCAAAGAAATCTTTGAGCACAGCAATAGAAGACTTACTAACTAACAAAAGCCAGATAAAAGCAACCACCGAAAACATATCTGCAAAAACATTTTTGATAGCACCAGAGCTTTCGTGACGAAATTCTTCAGCAAGCTCTTTCGCCTTATTTTTCATTTCAGTCTCCATCTGCTCAGGTAACAGTGGAGGGGCTTTGATAATGAGATTTTCAAACTTGAGTTTTTCTTCAAACCTTTGTAATTCTAAAAGGGCTTCCTCTTCCATTTCGGAATTGAGAAATATCTGCATTTCTTGAGTGCTTCTAAACCGCTCAATAATTGGGCCAACTACAAAAGCTTTTGCTATTTGATGTGTTAAAAGTGGTACAATAATTAATAGTAAAATAAATCTGAGAGAGATTATTGTTCTTTTTTGAGTTTGACGAAAACTCTGAATTACTTCTTGTTCCGAATTAGGGTCTAATTCAACTTGCAGACGACTGATAGTACTTAAAATAGAGCGAGGTAAAACACCCATTGTATCGGTTTTACTCTTGGCTTTTGGTTTATGATTTAAGTCTTGATTTGGTATTTTGGGTGGTAATGTTGGAGTTTTGACGAGCAAAGATTTTTCGTCAGATGTGACAGAGTTAACTGGGAGATTTGGAGGTTGTACTACTAAAGCTTTGGAAGTTGTTTGCGCGGAATTCGTTGTGTATTTAGATATAACTTGGTCGATATAGTTTAGCTTTTCTAAAACTAAAGAAGGACTTAGATACTCTATACCTGCTTTCTCGGCAGCTTTGTGATTCTCTTCATTTAGAAACCAACGGCTTCCTCTAAACTCCGTCAGCCGCATCCTGGCAATTTTTAATAGCTTGTTGAGGTCTGACTCAAAATAATCCATCACACTGTTACTGTACATGGTTGAGTCAATGTCTATTTTATTACCATTGAAATGCTTATCTTCTATTTCCTGAATTTTTAATGCTGCATTGTAAGCTTCATCTAAAGAACGTTCAGGAGTCTGTAAGTACCATCGATAAGCAGCAAGTAAGAAAGAATAGATTTTTTGACTAAAAACAGAGTTTTTCATTGCAGACAATCATTCAGCATTGTTTGATGACTATTAACCTTAAGTTAACGCACGAGGTATACTAACAAATCTACAAGGAGAAAGTTTGTGGTTTCTCATTCGGTTTGGATTGTTGGCACTAGCCGCAGTGGTAAGACGGCTCGCTTGGTAGAGCAATTTTGTAATTGGGTAGTATCAGAAAAACAATATACTGAATCATTTTATACGAAAAAAACAGGACGTAAAAAAACTGGTCATATACCCGAATTTTTATATCTTAAACAAACAGAGCCGGGAGTTTTAGTTTTAGCTGCCAATGATGATAATCGTCGAGAACTAGGAGATATAATTGTTACCTCCACTTTGGGTAAATATCCGGTTCGTGCCAAGACGCCACTAGGTTTTTTTCAGGATGAAGTCATTTTATTTTGGCCGTTGCTGATTAACTCGTTGAACCTGAAAGCACAGTTTCCGGTAAGATTGCGACCAGAAACCGAACAAGAGTTAGCAACCAAACTTTGGCGTCCGCAATTAGACGAAGAAATTTTACGTCTGGCGGGAGTGAATGAATCTCGCTTGGTGCGTCGCATCTTGGACTTATTACAATTAGCAGCTTACAGTGGTATACCTTGTGAAGATATTGCCCAGATTTTAGCCAAAGGTCTAGGGGAAAATACCACAACTTTAGAGCCGGAATTTTTAGCATCTTTGCTGCTAGATTGGCGTAATTGGTGTTTAGAGAGGGGTTTACTAACTTATGGGATTATTACCGAACTTTATAGTCAGCACTTATTAAGCGATCGCAACTACCAACAGCACCTAACTAAACGCTATCAGGCAGTACTGGCAGATGATGTAGATGATTATCCTAGCGTAGCGCGTCTTTTGTTTGAGTTGCTATTAGATCGAGGTGCAGTTGGCGCATTTAGTTACAATCCTGACGGTGCAGTGCGATTGGGATTGGGAGCAGATCCCAACTATTTAGAAGGGTTAGCAGAGCGTTGTCGGGTAGAAATCTTGAACGGGCCGCCTCCAGAGTCCCTGAGCGAGCAACTGACTAAACAGATGGTGGAATTAGTCACAGAACCGATGGTAATGTTAAGTTTACCAAAAACAGTGTATTCAATTCAAACCACCTCCCGCGCCCAATTATTGCGGCAAACAGCAGAGGAAATTGCTGATGCCATTCAATCGCAGCAAGTGCAACCAGAAGAAGTGGCAATTATTGCACCAGGTTTAGATGCGATCGCTCGTTATACTCTAGTAGAAATCCTCGTTAAACAAAATATCCCAGTAGAATCGCTCAATGACCAACGTCCCCTAATTAGTTCGCCCGTCATTCGCGCCTTACTCACCATGCTGGCACTAGTTTATCCCGGCTTGGGACGACTCGTAGATCGGGATGCTGTGGCAGAAATGCTGGTTGTATTGAGTAGGAAACAACAACCACCAGAAAACTCTAGAGACGCGATGAATCGGGTATCTACAACAGACGCGATGAATCGCGTCTCTACAAATATTGATCCGGTACGCGCTGGTTTGATTGCAGATTACTGCTTTGTACCCCATCCCGATCGCCCCAACTTGCTACCAGTGTCAGCCTTCGAGCGCTGGGACAGAATCGGCTATGCAGCGACTACAGCTTATAATCAGATATTAGAGTGGCTAGAACAGCAGCGATCGCAACAAGAATTGCGGTTAATTCCTAGTCCTATTTCTCTGTTAGACAGAGCAATTCAGCGCTTTTTATGGAATGGTAGTAATCTCCCCTACGAACAACTAGCAGCACTCCGGGAATTATTAGAAACCGCCCAACACTACTGGGAAATTGACACCAGATTACGACAAATTGCCCCAGTGGAGACAACGCCTCACACAACTATTATTGAATTCATTCAACTACTGCGACGTGGTACGATTACCGCCAACGCTTATCCTGTGCGCCCCATTGGTGGAGCGAGAAAGGCTGTCACCTTAGCAACGATATTTCAATATCGATCTAGTAGGCGATCGCATCAGTGGCATTTTTGGCTGGATGCTGGTTCACCTCTATGGGCGAAAGGTGGTGCAGCAACTTTGTTCGGTGCGCCGTTTTTCCTGCGAGACAGGTTAGGCGAACCTTGGACAGCAGAAGATGAAAAATTGGCAGAAGAACAACGACTGCAAAGAATTTTGACAGATTTACTCTCTCGTGTATCCGAGAGAGTTTATTTGTGTCACAGCGATTTAGCCGTGAATGGACAAGAGCAATTAGGGCCGCTGTTACCCTTAGTGAATGCCTGTGTGACGGTTATTTCGGAGGCTAATGTTAATTGAGTGTTTTTATAGTAGCGGTTCTCGACAAGCGTGAAGTACAATTTTGACCTCACTTCCATTCCTCTCTCCTTTTAGCAGAGAGGCTTTGAATCTTTTACTAAATCAACCTAGCACTTGCTGAAATATCCGAGTAAATTAAAAATGATATTGCTGAAATAGTAAAAGTGGGTTGTTAAGTTAATGTCACTCGATTCGCTTAAGCAAGAAGCAAAAAATCATAACACTTCACCACAAAGATTACGAGAGCTAGCTGCAATTAATGATGAACTAACGAGATTAGTTGCTGCAAATCCTCTCGCGGAGAGTAGTTTATTAGGAGAACTTGCCATACAAGCCAGAACTAACAAAGATGTGGAAATGCAAAGAGCGATCGCAAGCAATCCCAATACACCAACACAATGGTTAATCAGACTAGCATATCTGTTTCCTGAAGAATTCTTTAGCAATCCGGCTTATGATTTGTCAATTCTGCAAAATGACAACTTTGCTGACCGTTTTGGGAAGAAATTACTCTTGAAGCTTATTTGTGCATCTAATGCACCAACCTCTTTTCTAGAATTTGCTGCTGGCATTTGTGAGACTAATCTTAAAATTGTTATAGCTAGTCATCAGAATACTTCTAGGAAAAAACTATTTGAGTTATCAACATCTGGGAAGGATATTATTGCAGAAGTTGCTCAGTTACGTCTTGATTGTCCCAATGATGACATTACTTTCTGGGATAAGGTGGCTTTAAATAAGAAACAAAATCTCATTCTTTTTATTCCTCATAGGCTGATGTTTAAATTGGTGCAATTGCCAGAAATATCCACAAATTTTCTAAAAGCGGCATCCCAGCTTGAAACATTGCCAGAAATTCTCAATATTATTGCTAATCATCCGAAAACACCCAAAGAATTACTCGATAAGCTTGCAAAAAATAGCCTTCATTTTATTGCTGAAGCCGCAAAGCTACATATTAATTATGCTGGAGAATTGGAAACTGGATGGCGCGATCTAGCGAAAAGTAAAATGAATAGATCGCAACTGCCTACTTTAAATAAAAATGATAATAGAATTGAACTGAGATTGCAGTACGCAGGAGCCATTTATGTAGCTAGTCATCACAATATTACTCAAAACTCTTTAGATAAGTTAATTGACGATCGCAGTCCAGAAGCTAGAGCAGCTGCTTTGGCTAATCCCAAACTTGATTCGATGCTTAGAGAACAATTAGCAAGCTTGGAAAATCCAAATTTATCTTTACTAGATTTACGAGAACTAGCAAATAGTGAGCATACTGCTGTCAGAGCGAAAGTTGTTCGACATCCTAACGTTGATGGTTCAATTCTGGCAAAACTAGCTGACGATAAGTTAATTGTCAAATTAGCTGTAGCTAAACATCCGAAAACTCCAGCCGAGATTCTAACTAGATTTACTGAGCATCAAGATCGAAGATTACCTCTAGCAGTTGCTCAAAACCCTGGTGCGCCGAAAGATTTACTAATTCAGTTAGCTACTCAACCCGCAGTACGTGGGGGATTTTACTTTAATCCACTCAATTTAGCTGCTGTTAAAAGTTTACTGACTCAAGAACCAGAAGCGGCGATTCCTTTCTTGGATCGATGTCTAAAATTTCCCGATCGCCCATCATTTTCTCGCTTTTTGGTTCTGATGAATCCTCATATACCGAGTTCATTTCTGGCAAGATACTATAAATCTTGGTTTTGGCCAGAAAGATATGCGATCGCTCAAAATCCAAATACTGACCGCGATATTTGCCAACAACTAACCCAAGACCCCAATCGTATTGTTCGTGCTGCCGCACGGGATAATTTAAAGTAGTAAGCTAATCAGCATTAAAGTTGCATAATCAGGGCGGGCAAGATGCCATTAGTGTCAAGTTAAGATGAAATCACTGGGGTAAACTAGTATAGCTAGGGACACTTCGGCAAGCTCAGTGCATCGCTGGGGACTGGATGAAAAGTCTTTTTGTGTTTAGGTTTTATCCTCCTCAAATTAAAATTGAACAAAAATAATAAACGGCTGCCCGAATTCAATAAACGACTGCCCGAATTCAATAAACGACTGCCCGAATTCAATAAACGGCTGCCCGAATTCGATAAACGACTGCCCGAATTCGATGAACGACTGCCCGAATTCAATAAACGGCTGCCCGAATTCGATGAACGACTGCCCGAATTCGATGAACATACCTTTGATATTTGGGCTTCTGCCTTAACTTGACACCAATGGCAAGATGCCCACCCCACAAGACATTGAGAAAATTTTAATATGCAAATTAAATGTGTTTTAGCTTATTCTCTTTTAGATGTTGGATTATAGCAGAAGTAACTTAACCTATTACGAATGAGCGTTTACTTAAAATAGGTTTATTAAACGCCGCGATCGCAGAAACAATGCTAAAGATGATTTCAGAGATTAGCTTCAATAGATAAGGCAAAATTCAGGTTGCTAAACCGTTACTATCGTCAAAATAGCCTGTATTAATACTTCTAGCTCAATTGGTTTAGAAATATGGTGTTGAAATCCGGCGGCTAGTGCTTGTTGTCGATCGATTTCTCCCGCATAAGCAGTCAGAGCGATCGCTGGAATTTCTCCGCCCCGATCGGGTGACTGGTTTCTAATTTGACGAATTAGGGTGTAGCCATCCATATCGGGCATACCAATATCACTAATTAACAAATCAAATTTTGTTTGCATTAAGCTGTTCAGAGCATCATGTGCTGAGTCTGCTTCAGTCACTTGTGCCCCGTACTGTTCTAGCACGAAGGCAATGAACTCCCGCGAATCTCTGTCATCGTCTACAAGCAGCGTTTGCAATCCATTGAGATTTAAATCTGAGCGATCGCGATCGGCTGTATTAACTTGATTCAATTTTGAAGCAGCGATGAGTGGAAGTTTGACTGTAAATACTGCTCCTTCCCCTTCTCCAGGACTCGCTGCTTGAACGGTTCCGCCGTGCAATTCAACCAAATGACGCACGATCGCTAACCCTAACCCCAACCCGCCAAATTTTCGCGTCGTTGTCCCATCGGCTTGGCGGAAGTAGTCAAAGACGTAGGGCAGAAAGTCACCCGAGATCCCCCTACCAGTGTCGCTGACAGTGATTTGAGTGTATTCCGCAGCATAAGTATCTCCTTCATCCTCGATCGTTTCTAATCGCACCTCTACTCGACCACCCGGTGAGGTAAATTTAATTGCGTTAGAAAGTAGATTCCAAACAACTTGTTGCAAACGACCAGAATCACCCAACACTTGTCCAACGTTCGGTTCAAATATTGTTTGAATCTGAATAGATTTAGCTTCAGCAGCCAGCCGCACGGTTTCAAGGGCAGCTTTGATAGTAAAAGTTAGACTAACTGGAACTGTGTTTAAAGCCAACTTACCTTGGAGAATGCGCGACACATCGAGCAAATCTTCGATTAGTTGTGCTTGCAGTTTCGCGTTGCGCTCGATGGTTTCGAGGGCGTACTGAGTTTTAGCTGCATCCTGGTGACTCTTTTGCAGAATTCTTGCCCAACCCAGAATCGGATTTAGGGGCGATCGCAATTCATGAGACAGCACTGCCAAAAACTCATCTTTGATGCGGTTGGCTTGCTGCGCTTGTTCAGTCTGTTGCTGCAAAGAAATCATCAGTTGATTGAGGCGATCGTTTTGCTCTTGCAGCAATGCTTCTGCTCGTTTACGTTCGGTGATATCAGACAAGATGAAAACCGCACCTGTGAGAGTCCCATCCCCATCAAGTACCGGATCGATGGTTTTGGCAAACCAGCGTTCTTGGGACTGAAATTCGAGAATTTGCCGTTGGTGAGTTTGTTTCGCACGGCGAAAACAAGTACCATCGCCGATTCCCAATTTTGCACCCATCAGCTCGTGGTGGGCATAACCTAAGATTTCGTGGGAGGGCTTGCAAAAAAGCTGCATCATCGCTCGATTACAGCGCATAACGATCCCTTCTCGGTCAACCAGAGAAACGCCGTCGTTCATGGAGTCAAAGGTGGTTTGCCACTCCCGCGCTGAGGACAAAGCAGCTTCTTCAGCGCGGCGAATTCGCAGCAGCGATCGCAAAGTGGCAAGCAGTTCAATCGGTTCAACGGGTTGCACCAGATAAGCATCGGCACCACTATCTAAGCCTTCCGCTTTATCCTGGCTTTGGACAAAACTTGCAGAAAGTTGTAGCACTGGGATAAAAGTCGTTTCGGGGTTTGCCTTAATTTGGCGACAGACTTCAAAGCCGCTGATATCTGGTAGTTGAACATCTAAAATTACTAAGTCAGGCTGAAAGTTAGCAACGGCTTCTAATCCTGTTGCTCCAGTTGCCGCTTCCAGGACACTAAAGCCCGCATTTTGCAAAATCCGGTTAACAACGTAGCGATTGGTTTCGTTATCGTCAACATGCAGGATTGTAACTCGTGGCTCAGACATGACTTTTCCCTGAAACCTCTAGAACAAGTCCGGCTTTGACGAGCGCATCTTGAAGTTGAGCGTAGACGCGTAGGGGCTTGTCGTCAGACATCGCTGTGGTTTGAGAGCCTATTTCTTTGGAAACAATGGCTATGCTTTGCGCCGCTAATTGGCTCTGTGCTTCTGCATCCAGTTGAGCAGATGAGTGAATAATCACAGGAATCGACTGAGTGACGGAATTGTTCTTAAGTTGCTTGAGTACATCAAACCCGTCGATCTCTGGCATCTCCAAGTCCAGTACGATCGCGTTTGGCTGCTCTTGTTGTGCCAAATTTAATCCTTCTTTTCCATTCGCAGCTTCTAAAATACTCAATGGTGTATTTATTAACAACTGTTTCACCAGATACCGATAGGCGGGGTCATCGTCAATTAACAAGATTTTTTGAGGCTTGTTCTCAGTAATTAGCCTATTAAGTTTATTCAACAGGGGCAATCTGTCTACCGGCTTAATTAGAAAACCGTCTGCTCCTAGCGCCAGTGCTTGCTTTTCGTTATCAATGATGGTAATAACGAGTATAGGTATAGTGCGGGTTGTTTCATCCCCTTTAATTTCTCGCAAGAACGTCCAGCCGTTTTGCCCCTCCAGCAGAATATCTAGCATAATTGCCGCCGGTCGAAGTTTTTGTAAGGCCAGCCTTGCCTGAGCTAAGGTACGGGTGGCAATCAATTGATAGATTGATTCCTGAAGGTGCTTTTCGTAAATAAATAGGGTTTCTGGATGATCCTCAACCACCAGAATGGGCAAGCGAGTTGGATCAACTGATGCGATTGGTTGCAGTACGGTAGTCAATTCGGTGGCATTTGGGTAGACGATGGGAATCAAGGCTGTAAAAGTAGAGCCTTCACCCATCTGACTTTTCACCGAAATGCTGCCGCCGAGTAGCTCCGCTAGCTTGCGCGATAACGGCAATCCTAAACCGGTTCCCTTCACCTGCTTTTGCAAAGGGGACTCAATTTGCATAAAATCTTCAAAAATCCGTTCTCGATCGGCGGGAGCAATGCCGATGCCCGTATCAGATACGGAGAAGGTGACGGTATGACCGATTTGCACAGCGCTGACGCGCACTTCACCCTGCTCGGTAAATTTGAGGGCATTCGAGACAAAGTTTCTCAGAATTTGAGCGACTTTCCCCTCATCGGTATAGAGCGGCAAAATACCTTCAGGTTCCTCGACAATCAGCGCCACGGAGGAGCCTTGAACTAATAAGGGGCGCAGCATCCCCCGCAGCGTGGCAAACAATTCACTAACTTCAAAGGAACTGGGATGCACTTCAATTTTTCCAGCTTCCACCTTTGCCAAATCCAGCAAGTCGTTAACCAATTCTGATAATCCGCTTGCCGCCTTTTGGATGAATGTCACCTGCTTTTCTTGCTCGATGGTTAAATCGCCATCCATCCGTGCCAACAGCATCCGAGAGAGGGACAAAATCGAGTTGAGCGGCGTGCGAAACTCATGGCTCATGTTCGAGAGAAAGCGGGTTTTTAGCTCGTTTACCTGTTGCAGGGAGCTGGCTTTCTCATCCAGTTCTGCATAGAGAGCAACCACACCGCGATTGGTATCTTCCAATTCCTGATTGAGTTGGCTCAATTCTTCCTCGCGCTTCCGTAGCTCTGCCATAGCCCGGAGTAATTCCTGGTTTTGCTGCTGGATTTCTTGATAGGGATTTTCAGGCGATCGCCCAATTACGGTTTCTCGGATTTGCTGCAATTGCGAATCGGTGAAAGTGGGTGTGCGCTTCGACAACCTTTTGCCGATTGTTACCGTTGTTCCTTGCTCCGGCAGCGATTCAATCTCGAAGAAATCCATCAATCTCCGAGTACCCACGATGCCTAGCCCCGCTCCCGTATCAGAGGTGTAGCGTCCGGCCAAAACATCTGCTAAATCAGGAATGCCCCCACCCCGATCCTGAATCCGAATCAGAAACGCTTGCGGCTCTCCCGCCACAGAAAATTCAACCGTACCGCCTTGGGCATATTGAAAGGCGTTGCGGGCAATTTCGGAAACTGCCGTTGCCAATCGCGCCCGATCTTGAGCATCAAAGCCCAACTGCTCGGCGATCTCACGAGTTCGTTGCCGAGCTTGCACAACATCCTGTTCGTACTGGATGGCGATCGCCAAAAGGATTGTCAAGTCGCTTCGCTCCAATTCAAAATTACACTTTCTTTGGGACTTCTATCTTTAATTACGAATTACGAATTACGAATTATTTCCCATTCCTTTCGCAACTAACACCGTCACATCATCCCGCTCTCGGTTAAAGTCTCGATATAGCACACCTGCAATCAGGCTGGGATGTTTTTGCATCAAGCCGGGATAGCGATCGATCTGCCACTTAGCGCTTAATCCGTCAGAATGCATAATTAAAATTCCGTTGGCATACCAGGGATAGCTAAACTCTTGAATTTTGCGGATTTCATGTCCCACCGTGCCATTGTGAGATAGCAGATGGCGATGTTCAGTAAAGGAGAAAATGCTGGCAGCTATGTTGCCAATGCCAGCAAAGCGGACAGACTGTTGTTCAAAGTCGATTTCGGCAATGGCGAGTGCTGCGCCTCGCGTACTTCGCAAGGCGGCGTGGGCAGCTTCGACGATCGCACCCGGAGAACGATGATGATGTTCTTGAAACATTCTCACGGCTGCGTCAGCAGCACTGGCTGCCGCAGGCCCATGCCCTAAACCATCAGCTACTAACAACAGACTACGGCAACAATTGACTTCCGATGCCCAGGTATCTCCTGAAACTTCTTCTCCTCGTTTGGGCAAACAGATCGCTCCAATTTCTAAAATCTTCTCCGGTAGATGGGGTGCTGAGTCTGTCCAGAGGTGAGCCAGGAGCGCTGTTCCTTGTTTGGGAATCGAGTAAATTTCCAATAAACCAGAAAGGCGACGAATTGCACCCATGCCATTGCCTAAGGTTCCGGCTGTGGAAAAGCCATCTTGCAAACACTCATCCACATCGACCATTCCTCGTCCTTTATCTAGCGATAAGATTTCAATGCCAATTCTGGAATCTTCCTTGAGCGATCGCAGCAACACGACTCCGCCGTGGGCGTGCTGTACCAGATTGTTCGCAATTTCTGTCACCACAATCCCAACCTTGCCCCGTTCTGTTTCCTGAAAACCGAGCCGAGTTGCTAAACCCATCGCTGCCCGTCTGGCTTCCCCAGTTTGGCTAGATTCAGTAATTGTGACGGCGACAGATTCTCTCATTTTATTTCCATCGTACAATTATTATCCGTGTTCCTTCTCCCACCGCAGACTGAATCTCAAACTCGTTGGCAAGTCGTTTGGCACCACCCAGCCCCATACCTAAGCCGTTGCCCGTGGTGAACCCATCCTTTAGCGCCAGTTCGATATCGGGAATACCCGGCCCCCGATCTTCAAAGGTCAGGCGGAGTCCTCGTCGT
Organism: Nostoc sp. PCC 9305; assembly: GCF_963920915.1. Lineage (NCBI taxonomy): Bacteria > Bacillati > Cyanobacteriota > Cyanophyceae > Nostocales > Nostocaceae > Nostoc > Nostoc sp. PCC 9305. The sequence continues at coordinate 30,917 of NZ_CAWUDN010000003.1, read as the reverse complement.
CGTCCTTCCTGAAGCGTTTCTACCTTGACTGTGCCGCCCCCTCCGTAGTCTAGGGTATTGCGGGCTAACTCACTGGCGGCGGTGATAATTTTAGTTTGATCTACTAAGCCAAAGCCAATTTCCACGGCTAGCTGGCGCACAGACTGCCGAACTAAAACTACATCTGTAGAAGATTGAATGTCGATAGTTTCAGTCTTCTGCATCATCATCTGCACGCCATTTCTTGGCAGTGATTTGATTTGTGGTTTCATTGAATGACGATGGCGTCCCGCCCGCTGGAAGCGATCGCAATAATGCCATCCCTTTTTCGACATTTAAGGCAGTGCGAATCCCCGTCAGTGACAGCCCCAATTCCACTAAGGTGATTGCCACAGCAGGCTGCATCCCGACGACAACTGTCTCAGCATCTAGCACCCGTGACATTCTGGCAATATTAGCTAAAACCCTACCAATGAAGGAATCAACAATCTCTAATCCGGAAATATCAATCAGGACACCGCGAGCGTGGGTTTGAGTGATGCGGTTTGTCAGGTCTTCTTGTAGCGTCATGGCGAGGCGATCGTGCATATCTACTTGGATTGTCACAAGTAGAAAATTGCCCATTTTAAGTATAGGAATGCTTTCCATTGCTTTCTTTCAGCTATTTGGATTGAGAGCGGGTAATGGTCGTTCCCAACCGTTTTAGCGCCGTCAGAAAGGCATCGGCTAAGGTTGCTTTTGTGACTACATTTGTCAAATCAATGCCGAGATAAACGATCGTTTGGGCAATTTGAGGGCGAATGCCACTGATCATACAATCAGCTCCCATGAGACGGGCGGCGGTAACAGTCTTGAGCAGATGTTGAGCAGTCAGGGTATCGACAGTGGGAACCCCGGTAATGTCAATGATGGCAACTTCGGAACTGGTTTCGACAATCTTCTGCAATAACGACTCCATCATCATTTGAGTCCGGGCACTATCCAGGGTGCCGATAATCGGCAATGCCAAAATTCCCTCCCAGAGTTTAACCACTGGGGTAGACAGCTCCATCAACTCTTCCTGCTGCCGTAAAATCACCTCTTCTCGCACCTTTTGATAGACTTCAATGGTCAGCAATCCTAGCTGATCTAGTAAGTTTGTGGCTAACCAGATATTTTCACCCAACTCAATCGGGTCTTGCAATTGCTGACGCATTTGGTTGAAGAGGGGTTGCTTGAACGAAAAGACGAATGTAGCCGTTTCTGAGGGTGTGAAACCATTTTGCGATCGCGATCGAGAAATGCTGTTGAGCATCTCCCGCATATCTTGCCACGTCGCTGCCTGAATATTGGTAAAGTTGCCCCGCCCAACGGCAATCCGAAACAAACTAAGGAATTCTCGGCACTCCTCCTTTAGCTGTGCTTCTTTAATCAAGCCTCTCCGAATATTCACAGTGGCTAGTTCTTGAGTCCACTCCGACAGCAAGTCTGCCTCGAAGGTTTCTAATATCTTTGATATCTTACTTTCGCTCATCGTTTCTGTAAGGGCAACCGCTTTCATTAGTTAAAAATCAGTGTATGACGATTCAGCCCAAGGTGAAAACGATGATGACAAAAAGCCTAAAAGCTTGCTAGATATGAACTGCAATAAATTGGGTAGAGATAGAGCGATGCCTGGGTTGGGCTACGCCTGCGCTAAGATTGATTGAGAATCGGCAAAAAAGTTACAAAAAAATGCCTCCCTATAAAAAGTGTATTTAATGCAAATTTCGGGACTGTGGTTGGATGGGAACCGGAGAACGAGAAGGTACTTTATCGCGCCATAGGAGCAAAGGAATACAGAAAAATCCCAAAATAATTACAACTCCAGCCATTATCCAAACCATTAATCTATTTGGTCTATAGTTCCCTGTTTCAATTTGCCAGAAAACTTGGTTGTATCGCCATACAGCTAAGGCAATAGTCAAAATTCCAAAAATTACCAAAGCAACACCCAAATTTTCCGAGCTAGATAATGGACTTACCGGAGGTTCTTGTTGAGTAATAGTAATATTCAACTGGCGCAGAAATATACCAAATCGCGCGATCGCAAAACCAAAGCCAATCAATCCAATAGAAGTGCGTAGCCAAGCCAGAAATGTACGTTCGTTGGCTTGATGCTCCCTTTGGCGGTCAATTTTCGGTATTTTATCCATGAGTAGCTTTTAACACCAAGTTCTTCTTTAAAAGTATTCGTAATATTAATGAAGTTTCGTAAAAGTCTAATCTAAAAGTGTCCTTAGATTTTGGGAAAACTCATTCTGTATCTATAAAAATCTTGATTATGCTTGATGACAACGATTTTGCATTAGCCTCGGCTGTTGACACTTCGGTTGTAGTGCTTGAGGAGCTATCTTTACATCCTCAGCCAGAAGTTCGTGAGGCTGTAGCTATAAATCCGAATACGCCTACTGAAGTGTTGCTGAAATTAGGTAAGGAGTTTCCAGAAGCGATGCCAGAATCTTTACAGCGTTAAAATAGTAAATAAGGTAAAGATATATATCAGAGTCAAAATCAATGGCACTATTCGGATTTGGCAAAAAGTCAGTTATGCCCACACCTGAAGAAGCTTTGTCAGGAAGGGCACAATCTATGTCAGTACCCGCAGCTCATTATGTCAACAAGAATCCCTTAAAACCTCCTTTTCCCGATGGATTAGAGAAGGTAATCTTTGGCTTGGGCTGTTTTTGGGGTGCAGAACGCAAATTCTGGCAACTTAAAGGAGTTTATACGACCGCAGTCGGTTACGCTGCTGGTTTAACACCCAACCCCACCTATGAAGAGGTATGTAGTGGGCGAACCGGTCACAATGAAGTGGTGTTGGTTGTGTTCGATCCCAAAGTGATTAGTTATGCCGAACTGCTCAAAGTCTTTTGGGAAAGCCACAATCCCACCCAAGGGATGCGCCAAGGTAATGATACTGGCACTCAATACCGTTCGGGAATTTACGTATATTCCGAAAACCAAAAGCAGCTAGCAGAAGCATCGCGGGAAGCTTATCAAGAAGCTCTCAACGGTGCAGGTTATGGCAAGATTACTACGGAAATCTTGGATGCGCCGGAATTTTACTACGCCGAAGCTTACCATCAGCAATACCTCGCTAAAAATCCTAACGGATATTGTGGTTTGGGAGGGACAAATGTTTCTTGTCCCGTGGGTGTAGTTGAATCGCAAGTTAGTAGTTAGAAGGAAGCAGGGGAGCAGAGGGGGAATTATTGAATAAGTTTCTCCCTACTCTCCCCCCTCTTCCTTGTCTACCTTGTCTCTTCTCCATGCTCAATGCTTCTACTTAAAATGCAGCTTTGAGCAAAGCGATCGCTCGCACCCATAACATAATACTAATAGGCGCTCCAAGTAGAATACCAGCGATCGCCCAGCCTCTCTGATGGGCTTTGAATTGTTCAATACTGCGCCACTGCCTACTTTTCCAAGCCCATTCATTGCCTTTTGCACCGAGTGCGATCGCCATTAACCACCAACCGTGTGGTACAAAACAGAATAGCCCATACCATACCTGATTCGGCCACATCCACAACCAAGGCATCAAAAACGCGCCCCAATTCCAACCGATAATTTCCTGTGGGACTGTTTCATTCTGATTACTTATGCCGCATCCAGAATTGTTGATTATTTCTTTTAGCGGTAAAAGCTGATTCTTGTTTGCAGATGTGACAGTCAAACCAGATTTGAGAGCATTTAGCGCTTGGGTGGCACTAGTAAATCTTTGTTCGGGAGCGGGTTCTATCAACTTTTGTAGCCAACTGACAAAACTGGGACTGAGGTTAACTCGGTCTGTAAATTGCAGTCGCAAATCCTGCTGGGGTAAATCAGAGGGGGAAGTTCCAGTGAGCAAATGAATCAAAGTCGCGCCCAGTGCATATAAGTCTGAAGCCGCAACCGCTCGACCACCAAATTGCTCCATTGGGGCATAACCATAAGTACCCACAACAGTAAAAGTAACGCCTTCTCTTGCCGCTTTATCTTGAACTGCGCCAAAATCAACTAAATAAATCCGATTATCGTCGCCCCAGATTAAATTACTTGGTTTAATATCTCTATGCAACACCCCAGGATTCAACTCATGTAGATAGGTGAGAATATTTAAAACCTCAACAGCAATTTTTCTCACTCGCTTTTCACTAAACCTTTTGCCAACAGCAAGTTTATCCTTGAGTGATTCACCAGGGATATATTCTTGGATTAAGGCAAACCAGAGTGTGCGATCGTCGATACAAAAATAATCTATATATTGAGGGATGCGGGGATGATTTAGCTGTTTAAGAATTTGTGCTTCTCTCTCAAAAAGTTTCAGGTCATCCCACTGTACAGTACCGCCAAAGGCCAAAAGTTTGACCACAACGATAGAATTTTCGCCATCAGAGGCTTGTAAATCCAATGCTTGCCAAGTTTGACGAATTCCATTGTTGCCGAGTTGGCGCTGGATTTGATAACGATCTTGTAATATCTGTTCTGGTTGCAGCATCTTACACCTGCTGGCAATTTACGTTGATCTGATTCCCTTATATTCAAGGATAGTCATTATCTACAAAAACTGTAGCAGCAATCCCTGACTGTCTTAGTAAGCTGTTGTGCATTTGATTTGTGTAACTGGGATGGACAAGACGCTTTGCATAACTTGCCTTTAGTTAGACTATATAGTACAATTGTACTATATAGCAATGATAGGAAGACGATCAAGCTCAAGCAAGATATGTTGTTGCAGGAAAATAGCAAAGCCCTTTACAGAATAGGTTTGCCTTAACTTTCAAGATTATCTAACAAACTTTACAATCTGCTTAAATCTCTTGTCACAATAAGATTTATAATTAAAATATCAGTCATTCACCCCAAGGCTGAAGCCATCTGTTATATAATGCAGAATCCAGTGCATTTAACTTGGGGGAAGCTTTGCGTTTTCAGTTTAAAAAAAAGAAACTCGAAGCACTTTACACAGCAGAAAAAGATGCTCATAAATACCCAGGTGTGGTTGATGACTTTTTTGAAGTCATGGCGATTATTGATGCTGCTGTAGACGAGCGAGACTTATATGCTCAAAAAGGATTGAGATTTGAGAAGTTGTCAGGAAAACGAGGAAAACAAGGACAGCGTTCTCTACGTTTGAATAATCAGTGGCGTCTAATTGTGACAGTGGATGAGGATGAGCAGGGAAATTATCTCACAATAATCGATATCGAAGACTACCACTAACTTTCGTCAGCAGGGGAGACAACAATATGAGCCAGAAGCTAGCACCAGCAAGAGTACCAACACCAGGAAAAATTTTAAGTCGAGAATTAGAAGCCCGTGGCTGGACACAGAAAGATTTAGCAGAAATTATGGGGCGTCCAGTTCAAACCATCAATGAAATCATTCGGGGAAGCAAGCAAATTACACCTGAAACAGCTATCGAACTCTCTCAAGCCTTGGGTACTTCTCCAGAGTTCTGGACAAATCTTGAAGCAAAGTATCGGCTTCATCTAGTAGGAAAAGAAAAAAAAGAGCAAGATATAGCTCGTAAAAGTCGATTGTATACAATTGCTCCCATCTCTGAACTAATCAAAAATAAGTGGATTCAAGCAGCAGATTCAATTGATGACTTAGAACGGCAGGTATGTGATTTTTTCGGCATATCTTCTTTAGATGAAACACTCCAGCTAGATGTTAATTTTCGTTGTTCCGAGCATCGAGAGCCAGAGGAAACTTCTCGCATAGCTTGGGTAAAACAAGTTGAGAACCTAGCGAAACAACAAGCAGTTGCTAGTTTTGAACGCAAAAAACTTGAGACTGCTATCCCTGAAATTCTTGCTTGTGCGAAACAAGTAGAAAGTATTGTGCAGATTCCTAAATTGCTGGCAGATTTAGGTGTACATTTTATAATTGTGCCGCATTTAAGCAAAACCTACTTGGATGGTGCAGCCTTATATTTAAATGGTAATCCCGTTATCGCGTTGACATTGAGATATGACCGGATAGATTCATTCTGGTTCACCCTCATGCATGAGTTAGCACATATTGTTTTAGGACATCAAGGAGCTTATTTAGATAATTTGGATGCGTTAGAAGAGAATGATGAGGAAAGAGCAGCTAACGAAAAAGCCGCTGACTGGTTAATGAATCCTCAGACATTAAATGAATTTATTATTACTAGTAAAAAAGTCTTTTCTCGGAAAGCAATTGAAGAATTTGCTCACAATCAAAATAGACATCCAGGCATCATTCTTGGTCGCTTACATTATGACAAATTAGTTCCCCATAAAAATTTGAGACCATTACTCGTTAAAGTTAGCCCAATTTTAGGTTATTCTACAGATAATTTTTGCGATAGTAAGCTTGATATTCCGTAGACAGCAGAGGCTCCCACCAATCACGATGATTGAGATACCATTCAACTGTTAAACGTAAACCCTCCGCAATTGTTACTGAAGGCGTCCAACCAAGCTGAGTTTTAATTTTGTTCGCGTTAATTGCATATCTCCTGTCGTGTCCCTGTCTATCCTTAACAAAAGTAATCAATTGCTTGGCTGGATATACTGGTAAATCAGGTGCTAATTCATCCATCATTTGACACAAAAGTTGGACGAGGTTGATATTTTCTACCTCATTATTGCCACCAATATTGTATGTTTCTCCTGGTTGACCATGATTGATTACTACATCTAAAGCACGGCAATGATCGCCCACATAAAGCCAATCCCGGACATTTTTACCATCACCATAAACAGGTAATGGTTTCCCGATCAAAGTGTTGATACACATTAGGGGAATTAGTTTTTCAGGAAACTGATAAGGGCCGTAATTATTAGAGCAATTTGTGATAATGGTTGGAAGTTGATAAGTATGATAATAAGCACGGACTAAATGATCGCTACCTGCTTTGGAAGCTGAATAGGGACTATTGGGCGCGTAGGGTGTGGTTTCACAAAAAGCTGCGTCATCTGCGCCCAGGCTACCGTAAACTTCATCAGTAGAAACGTGCAGGAAACGATAATCAGATGGTTGTGCTTTCGCTTCCCAATGTTGCCGAAAAGCTTCTAGTAGGGTGAAAGTTCCCACCACATTAGTTTGCACAAAAGCCGCTGGGCCAAGAATCGAACGATCGACATGAGATTCAGCGGCAAAATGGGCGATGGTATCAATATTTTCTGTTGCTAATAGGTTGTCTATGATGGTGCGATCGCAAATATCCCCCTGCACAAACCGAAAATTCTCTTTTCCCTCAACCAGCGCCAAATTCAGACGATTCCCCGCGTATGTAAGGGCATCTAACACCACCACGCGATCGTCTGGATAAACCTGACACCAATGATGGACAAAATTCGCCCCAATAAACCCCGCACCCCCAGTAACTAATAACCGCCGATTCATTCAATTTCCTCTCTTCTTTCTGCGATCTGTGCGCTTCTACGGTAGCCTGCGGCAAGCCTCTACGCGTCTACGTTTCCATTACTTAAAATATTTCTTCCTCAACTTCCCATATATCTTCTGAGCAAGTAATTTCGCCATTCGTATTTTCGTCAAACTCTTAATATTAGATGGTTGCTGAATCTTGTGATCGAAAAACTCATTTAACTCATCCAGAATAACTTGGAAACGCTTAATAATATTTTCAGTCCGATGCTCAACCAAAAAATCTTCAGGTAAGCTAAGGGCTACTGAAGAATTAATTACCTTCAGAATACGTTGGACATCATACTCTTGAGAATATCCAGCAATTTTATAGCAATTAAATCCAGGGTCTAAGTAATCAGCTAGTCCACCGTTGACACTAGAAAATACTTGACAACCACAAGCAAGAGCTTCCATTGGTTGTAGACCAAATCCTTCACTAACGCCCTGTTGTGCCCAGTACTCAGCAGAATCATAGAGATAAACTTTAGCTCGGTTGAAGAGTCCGGGTAAATCCTCTACATAAGAGTCAACAACCAATACTTTACAACGTTTTTGCAACGCTGGAATCAATTCTTTAATTAAATATTCCGAAGACTTCCGAGCTTGAACTAAAACATCAATATCTCGTTCCAAACCTAAATTTTGAAACTCATCAGAAATTTGATTGGGCAAATAATAAATTAGAGAATTGGGTGATTTTTCTCCCCAGTATCCCATTGTATAGCGGCTAACAGTCATGATTGGAATACTTGCAGGTAGTCTAAATGAATAACCTGGACTATGTGCATGATAAACAACATTGTATTGCTTAAGTTTAGCCACGAGTTGAGGTATATCAAATCCCCAACTGATCGCAAAAATTACATCATTTAAATTTTTCTCTTTTAGCAAATCATCAATAAAAAGCTTATCTTTTTCCCGTTGACGGTAAGTTACAACTTCAGCGCTACAGAAATTCTGAGCTAGATTAAGTGCTTTTAACTCAGCCCAAAGACCACCACAGGCAAATTTGCTATCTGTACCGGGAAGTAAGAAGTAAAGTTTTCTCATAATTTTTGTATGGGAGTGAGAGTAGGAAGTGTGGGGAGATGGGGGAGACAATAGAGAAAATTTTATCTTGTCTCCTCATCTCTTCTTGCTCTCTTCATTCTTGCCAGCCCACTTTAACAAAATGTGCCTCACGCCCCCAAACGTCGCGTGTACGGGTAATATTTTCAATTGCTAGGTTAAAAGGAATGGCAGTTGTTAGGTAACGCTGTGCCATAGAACCTACATCAGGTGCGAGTTCCGCGGCTGTCGTCGCTGCTAATCCTAAACCTATAAGTTGCTCAATTGGTCGAAATGGTAGCAACAGATGCACACCGACAGCTAGTCCAGCCGTTAAGAGCATTGCTACTGATAAATTTGTGCCACAACGGGGATGTACGGCCAAATCCCATTCTCCACTGGTAATGCGATGTCGAGCAAGTGTGACTGCACGCCGCAAATCACTAATATTTACCTCACCATAGAGGTAGAATCCCTTCTCAGTAGATAAACCGCCTAATAGTTCATTATCTAGTTGAACGTTAGTAAATTCTGATGGGGCAGAATAGGCGCTTTTTGATTCGCTAAGAACCCAAACAGTAGCATGTTCTAAAGCATGAACCTGCCGCAGCATCAAAATTTCTTTCAATCCTGGAATAAACGATAACTGTCTGAGTAAGTCGGCATCTTGTGTGGGTTGCGGAAAGTCTAAAGATTGATTTTCTAGACTTGGAACCTTCTCAGATACAGGTATCGTAAAATCAAAGTTAAAAAATTCAAAGGGAGACGAGCTACCCTGAAAAGAAGCGGAAGTATTCATTGGAACACTACTCCCAAAGCCGATGGAGCAACATAGATTTCTTTCAAATGTAACGCTTGCACCACTGAATTGTTGCTAATTTTTGTAGATGATTGTTTAGTTAGGGCATGGGGTATAAGAGACAGAGGTGCAGAGGGGAAGAGGGGAAAGACTTACTGCAACTTCTCCTCTGCTCCCCTGCTCCCCTGCTCCTCTGCTCCTCCAGTCCCCAATCCCCAGTCAATTTGGAAAGGAATTCTGATCTTTGATAGTTTCCGAGTCCGAGGGTCAGCTGGCTCCACTAACATAAACTCCGGCTGAGTGATGGACTCGGAACTTTTGGTAGAGTGTTCACACTGAAAACTTAGGCGTAAAGAGGGGAACAATCAGTAAAACTCAAAATTGGCTTGTAATTTACTAGACCAAAGCAATTACGCTTCTACTAATAAATCGTTTATTCAATCTGGTTAGGTAGAGTACAGCAATTGACATCATTCAAACAGACTTTGCCCCACTGTAAAGCCCAGCGGACAAGGGCTACTCGATTATCTGTCTCAGTCTTCGTGAGAATATTACTGATATGGTTATCAACTGTACGCTTGCTAATCTCCAGTTTTCCTGCAATCTCTTGGTTAGTTAAGCCAGCGGCCACTAGGTCGATAATTTGCAGTTCTCTGTCTGACAGACTAACGGGGGTCTCAGACTTGCCACCAGCCATGACTATTTCTATCCTCCCTTGGTATATGTACTTAATCGCTCTTTCTAATTCTAGAAGATTCTTTTCTTGGTAGGGGTTTCAAGTGTTAGCAGTAATATGATTGTCAATATTTTCTTTGGATTTCAAGTTGGCGAAAATATAAACTATGCGAAACTTTATGTAATAAATATAGCTTATTTTGATAAATATATTGTCTAAGCACTTAGTTAAAATAAGCGAGTATGAGAAGCATATATATGCTATGGGAGTAGTAAAAATTGCTATTTAATTCTATGAAGGACTGGCGACAGATTAGCAAAAACTATTGTAGATTTTATACTGTAAAATCCTAATCCCAAATCGAAATCTAAAATTGAAAATGAGATGAGCAATCCCCGTGTTTTGTGCCTTGGTGAAATTTTATTTGATTGTTTAGCCGATCAATTAGGGCTAAAGCTGGAAGAAGTGAAATCTTGGACTCCTTACCCAGGAGGGGCACCTGCTAATGTCGCCTGTGCTTTAGTCAAGCTGGGAATGTCAGCGGGATTTATCGGAGCTGTTGGCGAAGATGAGCCAGGAAATGCACTGGTCAAGCTATTACAAGATGTAGGTGTAGAGACTACCGGAGTACAACGCCATCCCACAGCACCAACGCGGCAAGTTTATGTTACACGGGATCTGGCTGGCGATCGCACCTTTGCCGGATTTGGTGAGTACGATACCGCAGAATTTGCCGATACTCGCCTGCAAGCTAAACAATTGTCAGATTCGCTATTTCAACAGGCAGATTTTCTAGTTTTGGGTACTTTGGAATTAGCCTATCCTGAAAGTGAAGCGGCAATAAACCGCGCTCTAGAGTTAGCAGAACATTACGACTTAAAAATTGTACTGGATGTCAACTGGCGTCCTGTATTTTGGAAGGAGCCAAACATCGCCCATCAAAAAATTCCAGAATTAGTTAAGCGAGTCGATTTCCTCAAACTCTCCAAAGAAGAAGCTGAATGGCTATTTGAAACCGCAGATCCCGGAGCCATTACTTATCGTCTAGCTTCGATTGAGGGAGTACTAGTGACAGATGGGGAAAACGGCTGCACTTATTGTCTGGGTGAGAACGAAGGCAAATTACCCTCGTTTTCCATCCCTGTAGTTGATACAACTGGTGCAGGAGATAGCTTTTTGGCAGGATTCATCCATCAACTGAGTCAGTATGGTATCCACAGCTTGCGGGATGCAGAAACAGCAAAACGCATTGTTACTTATGCCAGTGCTGTTGGGGCACTGACTACTATTAAAGCAGGTGCGATCGCTTCTCAACCTACTGCTGCTGAAGTCGAAGCTTTTCTCGCCGCACATCAACTCTAGAAACTAGCATAAGTCACTGGGATATCAGCCTTTAGTGGCTGATACTCCCGACTAGAAAATGTAAGAAAATCTTCATGCCATTCTGCGTTCATATTAAACAATAAACGCAGTTGGAGAAGTTTTGATATTAGGTTAATGCACTCAATTTTTACTTTTAGAAGTTCTGAATTATCCTCAGTGTATAAGAGCAATGCACTCAGGTCAGATAGATTTTGAAATTCGTTAGCTAAATACAGCATAATTCAGAATGGGCTACGTCCCGCTGCGCTAACAGGAGTAAAACACTCTTTATACCTGGGTAACAGACGAATCGTTGTGTACCTCACTTTCCTTAAAATCTGCTGTATAACAGTTCACCCGTTTGTAATTGATTAATCCGTTCAGTTGCAAAAACAGGAAGGTGTCGCAGTCTATGCACAAAAAACATTAAATCTTTACACTTTTATTATCTGCATAAACAGTAATACTGATATCTATAAGTGAATAGAAAGTATAAGTGAATAAAAAGTTTAGATTAGCTTAAGAAATTGGTGAAGCATTATGAAAAACATCACAAAATGGCTTTTGGGCTTGGCGATTGTTCCTGCAAGTTTGGTATTAGCATCTAGTCATGTTAAAGCCAGTCAAATTGCTGGTGAATGGTTCTTTGGTCTCTGGGATTGTAATATTGACGGTAGACCAGCGAAAATGCAGTGGAAAGTAGTCGACGATCCACAAACTAGTTGTAACGGTGATGTTTGCTCTACTACTTCTGGTGTCCGTCTCGTCGGGCGGTTTAGTGATAACGGTAGTGCGTGGGTTCCTCTAGGAAAACGTTTTTCCAGCAGACAAAAACAGGATTTAGGTATTCGTTATTTAGGTGCAGAACAAGATAACTGGTATCTCAAATATAACAGTCGTACTAAAATAGCAGATGGTTGGACGACATGGCGGGGTAAGCGTTATCCACTACAATGTCGTAATCGCAGATAAACATTTGCTATGCAAAATATGTAAATAAGCGATCGCTAACTTTGAGTAAGTATCTAGGCATAAATAAATTTATTGTTTGTAGTAAGGACTTTAGTCCTGATAATCCTTGCTCTGAGCGATAAATCGCTCACTACAAACTAGGAGTTCATTTTATATTTAATTATGTCTACCTACTTAGTAAACACTCCAGCACCACATTTTTATTTAACTTGACAGGCTAATACTTTAGTTAGCCTGAGTTTGCTGCCATAGAGTATCAACAGTTACAAATTCATAACCTTGTTGTAGCAGTTGTGGAATGAGAATTTGAATTGTGGCAGCAACATCTTGTCCACCGCAAGCACCATCATGCAAAACAATTATTGAACCATTTTTCACCTGCTGCATAATTCGCTGTACCACAGTGGTGACACCTGGACATACCCAGTCTTCTGGGACAACGCTCCACATTACTGGGCGGTAATTCCACTGAGAAAAGAAATTTAAAGTAGCAGGCGTAAATAAACCATTGGGGGGGCGGACATCTCGCACTTGTTCAGGTTGCAGGTTGCAGGCTTTATAAATGGCAATTTGGGTTTTTTCTAAACTGTCCTTCAGGTCATTTGGGGAAAGCATGGGGAAAGAGCGATGATCGTAGCCATGCAATCCGATCCAGTGTCCGCGATCGCTAACGGCTTTAGCAATGGCTGGTGAACGGTTAACGCAAACACCCAACCAAAAAAAACTCGCTGTAATCTTGTAACGGTCTAACACTGCCAAAACTTCGGGTGTGTATTGAGGATGAGGCCCATCATCAAATGTGAGTGCGATCGCTTTAGTATCGGGATTTCCACCCCAAAGGCAGTTGGGAAAACTTGGCTGGAGAATGCGGTAGAAAATTGGGAAGAGGGGAGCTAGTTGCATTTTGCGTTTATCTGCTGCTGACAACTTTTTGTAGGTGTTGTTTACGAAACTGCGTAGGCGTAGCCCGTCGTAGACATCGCACCGCAATGCCTCAATATTCTAGCCAAATTGGATGCCTTGGCAGACGGTTGCCACAGGAGGGGCAAGGAAGTACAGGATATCTTTCAGCAGCTCTCATAAGAGTGAAATGATCTTGATTGATCTCATCTCCAAAATATGGATCGATAACCATAGGATTAGCTGTTTTACCTCGCCAATTACAAGAATTACAGGTTAACGTTTCCAAGTGGACTCTTTGGAAGTTTGATTCTATTTCAACAAAAATATATGGCATCCATTTCTTCTTCCTCATCGATAATTTTCCAAGTCCCAAGTGAAGCTCAGGGTATTTCTGAGTAAATTCAAGCGCTGACCAAAGCAAATCTAAAACAGCCAGTGGCATCTCATCAATGAAGGCGTTTAATCGCAAACTTTCCCAGTCTTCTTGGCTGGGGAATAAAATTTTTTGACCGTCAATACAAGTGTGTTTGATGCTGGGCTGATCTGAGTTCATGAGCTTGTGACATACTTTTATACCAAACCTCTCTCCCTTTTACCAAGAAGACGCGGAGAGTGGGGACGCTTTGTAACAAAATCTGTAACAGCAATACTATTTGAGCTAACACTCGTCTAAATTAATGAGAAATCTAGGGGTAATCCCGGAATTTATAGATTAATGTTGCTCAAAGATATACGAGATTATCAAATACTATTTCTCGGCTTGTTCCTAGTCTTGGGAATCGGTACACGAGATTGGACGCTGCGACCAGAGTTGATTGGGGTAGCGATCGCCACAAGTCTAGCAACTCAATGGATATTGTCATCATTAACAGGCAAAGAACAAGTAGCGAATCTTCGCAGTGCTTTAATTACCTCATTGGGACTGAGTTTACTGTTGCGGGCTGACCACTGGACGACAATGGCAATAGCCGCAGTTCTGGCGATTGTCAGCAAATTTATCTTCCAAGTCGGCGATAAGCATTTCTTCAATCCCGCCAATTTTGGCATCATATCTGCCTTGATTCTCACCCCCGATGCTTGGGTTTCGCCGGGACAATGGGGTGAAGAGTGGTGGTATGGGCTATTATTTCTCGGCACTGGCGGCATGATTTTGCAGCGCATTGGTCGCTGGGACACCACAGCAGCTTTTTTGGGTTCTTATTCTTTGCTGGAGGCCATTCGCAATTTCTGGCTGGGTTGGACTTGGGATGTTTACTGGCATCGATTGATGAGTGGATCTTTGCTGCTGTTCGCCCTATTTATGATTACCGATCCGCGATCGATTCCCAATTCCCGAATTGGGCGCGTAGTTTGGGCAGTTTGCATCGCCGGATTAACTTTTATCCTGCGAAATTATTTCTTTGTTTCCACAGCAGTTTTCTGGGCGCTGTTTGCCCTTGCACCGTTGAGCATCCTCCTAGATGTTTTCTGGTTAGCCCCAAGGTTTACTTGGCAAGAGAAAGATAAAGAAGCAGGGGTAGAACTCCTAACTCCTAACTCTTGTACAGACGCGATTCATCGCGTCTCTAGTCTCTAGCACTAAAAAAGTAGAGGTATAAAATGAAGTTTTTCCGACTTTTAACACCATTATTGTTAGCAATTGTAGCTGTTTTGTGCTTTGCACCCGCAGCTTGGGCATTTTGTGGATTTTATGTAGCCAAAGCTGATACAAAACTGTATAACAAGGCTTCTCAGGTGGTTATAGCGCGGGATGGCAATCGCACTATCATGACAATGGCAAACGATTTTCAAGGCGAAGTCAAAGATTTTGCAATGGTAGTACCAGTACCAACGGTGCTGCAAAAAGAGCAAGTTCGCGTTACTGAACCCAAGATTATCGAGCGGCTAGATGCTTTTAGTGCGCCGCGATTGGTTGAATATTTCGACCCAGATCCTTGTGCCCCAGTTTACGAAAGAGAGTTATCAGCAGCACCAGCGCCAGCAGCAGCAAGAAGTGAGGCGGGGAATGCAAGGGACGATGCTAGTTTGGGTGTGACAGTCGAAGCACGTTTTAACGTTGGCGAATACGACATTTTGATCCTCAGTGCGAAAGAATCTGGTGGATTGGAAACTTGGCTAAAACGCAATGGCTACAAAATCCCTAGAGGTGCGAAACAGTTACTTCAGCCTTATATTCGCTCCTCAATGAAATTCTTTGTTGCTAAAGTCAACTTGGATAAATTCGAGCAATCTGGTTACCAGTTTCTCCGTCCGTTACAAATTTCCTACCAATCGCCTAAATTCATGCTGCCAATTCGTTTAGGCATGATCAATGCTAAGACAGAGCAGGATTTAATTGTCTACATTCTCTCGCCCCAAGGACAAGCAGAAATCACTAACTATCGGACGGTAAAAATTCCCTCCGATGCGAACATTCCCTTATTTGTCAAAGATGAATTTGGTGAATTCTACAAATCCATGTTTCAAACTATCTACACCAAAGAAGACAGGAAAGTTGGTTTTTTAGAATACGCTTGGGATATGGGTAGTTGCGATCCTTGTTCTGCCGAACCCCTGACTCCAGAAGAACTCAAGCAAGCAGGTGTCTTTTGGCTAGATGATAATTCTACAAGTAATGTGCCAGTACCCCCCAGCTTTCGTCGTCCCTCTCCTAGAAGTAACGTCTTCATCTCTCGATTGCATGTTCGCTATACCCGCGACAAATTCCCTGAAGACTTGATATTTCAACAAACTGCCAACAGTGAGTCTTTTCAAGGACGCTATGTTTTGCAACATCCATTCCAAGGGGAACTCAAATGTCAGGCTGGTAGAGAATATAAGCGGTCTTTGCCCAAGCGTTTTGAACAAGAGGCGCAAACTCTAGCTAAACTAACCAACTGGAAAATCCAAGATATTCGCAAAAAAATGAACTTGAGCGTAGGTAATCTAAGATATTCTTGGTGGGAAAATATCCTATCCTGGCTGGGATTATAGTAAAGAGAGTGATTTTCAAAAAGATCCAGTATCTTGACGAAAGGTAATTCTTTCGGGTGTTGTTATACGCAATACTAAGATATTCTTGCTTTCTTCGCCAAGATTGTCATGGTTCAATTCGATGAACAGCTACGCCGCTTAGTTACAGAAGCCTGTGGACACCAACCTGGAAGCCCTCAGCGTCAGAAGCTGCTCACGCAAATTATTCGCTTGACAGCAAGTAGACTCTGGAGGGAAACTACTCCTTACTATCAAGACGCACTACAACAAACTTGGTTGTATTTCTGTCGCAATGTTTGTGAAGGTTTGACAGGTCAAATCTACGATCCCAATTATGGCAGTGTGATCACCTGGCTGAATGCTTACCTAAAACGGAGACTACAAGACTTTTACCTTAAGCAGAACCGAGAACAAGCCACAACAGTCCCTCTGAGAATTCGTCAGTCTACATCTGGTGGAACAAGTGAAACCATCGATCCTGTAGATAATCTACCGGCTACCCCCCAAGCACCTCCGATTTTGGAAGACTTAGAGATATGGGCGAAGACAGATTCGGATGGGGAACTGCGCGCTACTTACATTAAAGGGCGTCGAGATGTGAATTGTCAGGTGTTAATTCTTAAACGCTTACCCCCAGAAGTTAGCTGGAAAGATTTATCTGAGGAATTTGGGTTGTCAATTCCGACATTAAGCAGTTTTTATCAACGCCAATGTTTACCGCGTTTGCGTAAGTTTGCAGAATTGGAGGGATTATTATGATTGGTGCTGTAAGCGAATAGCTAGGGTTGAGCTAGTGCTGAGTCAGAAGTAGTACTGATGAATCTTCCCATTTTCAGCCGAGGTATTGACTCCTCGGAATTGATTTAATGTCTAGACCTAGTTAACTTTACTTTTTACTTGGTACTGTTTCGGTGGGTTTTTGGTTAAGGTTAGCGATCGCTTTTTAACTATAGCTAATCAAGTTTCACTGCGATCGCCATAAATAAGAAAATTAGACCTCTTGCAAAAATATATTTTTGCACTCTTAGGGAAAAGGGAAAAGGTTAAAGGGAAAGGATTTTGAGTTTTTTTCCCCTTTTCCCCTTCTCCTTTACCCCGACTTTTGCAAGAAGTCTATTGTGGAAGCTCAAAGATTGGTGAGAGATAGGAATGGTAACATTACCCTGGTAGCCTAATATTTCATCCTATGTGTTTCTGGTTCTCACCTACCTCTCGTTATGCTTATGGCTAAAACAACTAGGATTTTTGGCGCGAATTCTCTAAAGTTTAAAAGCAGGAGTAGAGAAACGGCAAGGACGCGCTGGTTCACCCCTCTAGCTCACTTTTTACGTTTGCCTTTGTACTTTCTGGTCGCTTTGCTATGCATTGTCGGTTCACCAGTGCTAGCAAAAGTTCCTAGCTCAATCAATTCTTTATCCCAACTGCCAATAAATAGTACAATATCGCTGGCTGTGCCCACTGATGCCGCCTCACTCCTACAGCAGGGCAAAGTTTTATATAGTAATGGCAACTTTGCCAAAGCTGTAGAAGTGTTACAACAGGCTGTCCAAATATATAAGCAGCAAGGGGAAAGCCTTGCACTAGCAGCCACATTGGGTAATCTTTCTTTAGCTTACCAGCAACTCGGTGCATGGAGTCAGGCGCAGCAGGCAATTACAGAAAGCTTAAATTTACTCCAAGAACCGGATAAAAACCAAAATCTGCAAATATTTGCCCAATCACTAGATATTCAAGGTCGTTTGCAATTGGCAATGGGAAAGTCCGAGGCGGCTTTGGCAACTTGGCAGCGGACAGAAGAAATTTATAAACAAGTAGATAATCAAAGTGGCGTGGTGCGATCGCTAATCAATCAAGCACAGGCGTGGCGCACCCAAGGATTTTACCCGCGAGCGTTCAAAACACTCGATCGAATAAGTAAGACGTTAAAATCTCAACCAGATTCTCTAGAAAAGACAGTGAGTTTGCGATCGCTCGGTGATGCCCTTTTGGTATTGGGCGATTTGAAAAAGTCACGCAAAGCCTTAGAAGAAAGTTTGATAATTGCTCAAAATCTCCAATCAAGCGCTGATATTGGGGCTAGTCTGTTCAGCTTGGGGAATAATGCCCGTAAACAAAACCAAAAGGAACAGGCGATCGCCTATTATCAAAAAACAGTCACAGTATCTCCCTCACCCCTCACAAAAGTTCAAGCACAACTCAATCACCTGGGACTACTGATTAAAGATAAAGAATGGGCAAAGGTTCAAACTATTTTGCCGTCAATTGAGTCCCACCTCAAGCAACTTCCCCTCAGCCGTGCGAGTATTTACGCTCAGGTTAACTTTTCACAAAGTTTAGCAAAAGTCAATAGTGGTGTATTACAAGCATCCAGGCATAGTTTTTACTCAGGATTAAGTACAAAAGACTCAGCAAAATTACTCGCTAGTGCCATTCAGCAATCCCGCAGTTTAGGAGACAAGCGGGCAGAGGCTTATGCTCTAAAGAGTTTAGGCGGCTTGTACGAAGAAACCAAACAGTGGTCAGAAGCCCAAGAGCTGACTCGGCAAGGATTAGCTTTGGCACAGAGTAGCAATGCACCAGAAATTACCTATGCCTTGGAGTGGCAGTTAGGTAGATTGCTTTGGGCACAAAAAAATGTTAGTGGTGCGATCGCCGCTTATGATGCTGCTGTAGACACTCTTGAGTCTCTCCGCAGAGATTTAGTAGTCAATAAAGATGTAGTGAACCAAGATGTGCAATTTGACTTCCGAGACAGTGTAGAACCCGTCTACCGCCAGTCAGTAGAGTTACTGCTGCAATCTCAAAAAGGAAAACCAAATGAAAAAATATTGGAGAAAGCACGCGAGCGGATTGAAGCACTCCAACTAGCCGAATTAGACGACTTCTTTCAGGAAGCTTGTCTGCAAGGTCAGAAAGTAGCCCTCGATCGAGTAGTAGAGAAAGATAATTCCAAGGCTGCCATCCTTTATCCAATTATTCTTCGTGACGAACTTCAGGTAATTGTCAAAATTCCTACACAATCTCTGCAAAGCTACAGTACCAAGATTTCCCAAGGAGAAGTAGAGAAACTCTTAATAGAACTGCGAAGAAATCTTGTCGATCCAACTGCTACTAAAATCGTCCAAACCCAATCGCAAGAAGTTTACAACTGGCTACTTAAACCCATTGAGTCACAACTGCAACAAAGTCGCGTCGATACATTAGTGTTCGTCCTAGATGGGCCATTACGCAATTTACCAATGGCAGCTCTCTACGATGGTAAACAATATTTAGTAGAGAAATATGCGATCGCCCTGAGCGTCGGTCTACAACTCCTCGACCCGAAACCGTTGGTAAAACAGCAGCTAAGAGCGCTAACCGCAGGACTAACTATGCCGCCGCCAGGATTTCCCAAGTTTGCACCATTGCTGGCGATCAAATCTGAATTTGACGGTATTGCGAAAGCAGGAGTTTCGACAACCAGCCTACTGGATGGAGATTTTAAGAAAAAGAATTTGGAAAGTGAAATTGGTGCTGCTTCATTTAACATAGTGCATTTGGCAACCCACGGTCAGTTTAGTTCCCGCCTTGAAGACACTTTTATTTTAGATTTCGATGGTCAGATCAATGTCAAAGATTTTGATACTCTTTTTCGCAGTCAGGGTAAAACCGTAGTAGAGTTACTAGTTTTGAGTGCTTGCCAGACAGCAACAGGAGATAGCCGTGCAGCACTCGGTCTAGCAGGAGCAGCTGTCCGAGCTGGGGCACGTAGTACCATCGCTTCCCTGTGGCAAATTGATGATGAATCAACAGCGATGTTTGTTAGTGCCTTCTATCGAGAACTCAAGAGTGGCAAAATCACCAAAGCCGAAGCAGTCCATCGTGCCCAACTACAACTGCTAAAACATCCCAACTACAGAGCGCCAAGCTTTTGGTCTGCCTATGTATTGATTGGCAATTGGTTGTAATTGAACGCTCAAATTGTCCGCTCAAAATTTGACAAACTATCTGCTAGTTGATAAGCCGCTTTTAGCAGCTTGAAGCTATCTTCATAGAAGTATAAATACTCAAAATCTCTATTTGCCAGATCATTTCAATATACAATCTTTTAATTTTATGGGATATTTTTACCTAATCCCCAGTCCCCAATTCTCTTTTTCCAGTATTCAGTTTTTTTTCCAGTGTTCAGTTTTGTGGCATAAATTTATTGAATGCGGGTGATATATACATAGCAGCATTGAACCCTAGAAATTGACTTATGAATAACTCCACCTATCAGCTAGATGATTTCGCTTTAACATTGCCGATTTCCCAAACAGCCCGCATAACTGCCCAGCAATTTGCTAACCAGCAACCAAATCTTGAAAAAGCAGAGCAAGTCCGGCTGAATACTTTAGCTGTATGGGTGGTGAATGACTACTTGCAGATGATGGATATTCCTACCGATCTTCAAGCTAGTGACAGTTGGAACCCCATCATGCGCCTTTGTGGGGATATCGCTGATTTAGAACTGCCCTCAATTGGCCGTCTGGAGTGTCGCCCTGTCCATCAGCATCAGCAAATGTGTTTTATTCCTCCAGAAACTTGGGAAGAACGGGTGGGTTATTTAATAGTTCAATTTGATGAATCGCTCGAAGAAGCAAGGCTGCTTGGTTTTATCCCGACTGTAGCAACTGAAACAGTTGCTTTAGCGCAACTGCAACCATTGGAAGCGTTTATTGACCACATCTGGGAACTGCGTCAATCCCCACTTAATTCATTAGTGAATTTGAGTCAATGGTTTGCTGGTATATTTGAGACTGGTTGGGAGACTATTGAATCGCTGTGGAACGTGCCGGAACTCAGGCCAACTTATGCCTTTCGCAGTGTTGAAACTTTGGAATTAGATACCCTCAAACAACCAGAATCAATTACTAAACGGGCAAAAGTGATTGATTTAGGTATCCAAATCCACAACCAACCTGTGATGTTGATTGTAGAAATCAGCCCCGAAAAAGATCAACAAACTAGTATTCATCTCCAATTGCACGCCACTGGAAATCAAATCTATTTGCCACCAGGAGTTCATCTCACTGTTATAGATAGTTCAGGAGCAGTATTTCTAGATGCTCAATCTAGAAAATTAGACAACTACATTCAGTTGCAGTTTCGTGGGGAACCTACAGAGCAATTTAGTGTTAGGGTATCCTTGGATAATACCAGTATTACCGAATATTTCCGAATTTGAAATATGTAGCTATCTTCCTTCTTTGTCGGTAATTTATTAAGTGATAATTCATTAATTGAAAATTAAAAATTAAAAATCCAAGCTAGCTTTTGGGGATTTTTTTTAAAATCTGTAGACGCTTGTGAAGCTTGCGATCGGACATTAGAACAGGGCACGATCTTGCATGGGGAAATAGCGACGGTTATGGGTAAATTAGTGGCGATCAAATTTGGAGAGGGTAGTTTTGAGCAGGGGTTTGCTGTCACCCTCCAAATTGGTGAAGAACACGAGCGTGCTACAACCGAAATCACCGGGAGGCTCCCTTCATTCCCGGAAATGCCGCTCTATTATAGTCATTGGCAGTCTAGTTATCGGCAGATAGGCAATCGTTATCGCCTCCATGCTGACAAAATGCAGGTGACAAATGTATCAATGGTGCAAGACTGCGAAAACGCTTCTCATATTTTGCGGGCACGCTTTAATACCTGGCTGCGAGCAGAGGAATTTCGCCCGTTGAGGGAAAAATGGTTAGAAAGATTATCCTCCAGCGACGAAGTACGGGTGATTCTGCAAACAGAAAATAGCCAATTGCAGCTATTACCTTGGCATCTTTGGGACTTGTTAGAACGCTATCCCAAAGCTGAAATTGCCCTTTCTTCACCATCTTACGATCGCATTCAAAAGCCACGCATTCCCAATCAATTAGTCAATATTTTGGCAATTGTGGGCAATAGTAAGGGGATTGACACCCAAGCCGATCGAGCTTTACTGCAACAGTGTAGTAACGCAGAGGTGAGCTTTTTGGTAGAACCACAACGTAAGGAATTGACTGACCATCTCTGGGGAAAAAACTGGGATATTCTTTTCTTTGCCGGACACAGTTCTAGCAACAAAAATGGAGAAAGTGGAAGAATTTACCTGAATAGAACAGATAGTCTTACCATTGGCGAGTTAAAGTACGCTCTCAAAAAAGCCATTGAAAATGGTTTGCAATTAGCTATATTCAACTCTTGTGATGGATTGGGATTGGCGCGAGAATTGGCTGATTTGCAAATTCCTCAAATAATTGTCATGCGCGAACCCGTCCCAGACCAGGTTGCGAAGGAATTCTTAAAGTATTTTCTCCAAGGCTTTGCCGGTGGCGAGTCTTTATATCAAGCGGTACGCCAAGCGCGGGAACGCTTGCAAGGACTTGAAGATAGATTTCCTTGTGCGACTTGGCTACCAGTAATTTGCCAAAATCCGGCGCAGATACCACCGACTTGGGATCAATTAAGGTCTACAAAATCTAAAGAGGAAGAGCAAGCAAGTTTACCTTTGTCTAACAGACGCAAATTTAAGAGAACTGTGTTATCCAGCTTGGCAGTTACAGCCTTGGTTTTTGGCGTGAGATTAGTGGGATTGCTAGAAAATCCAGAGATTCAAGCCTTTGACCTGATGATGCGATCGCGCCCTGCCGAAGGACTCGATCCGCGACTGTTGATTATTACAATTGACGATGAGGATTTAGCAATTCAAAGACAAAATGGCGAGTCCTTGATCGGAGCTTCTATTTCCGAAAAATCTCTCAATAAACTCTTAGCAAAACTGAATCAATACCAACCCCGCGCGATCGGCTTGGATATCTACCGTGATTTTCAGGCCAAAGAGCCAGATTTAATTACTCGTCTCCAGCAAACTCAGAACTTGGTTGGCGTATGCAAGGGGAGCGATCGCACAGGAAATATCAAAGGTATTAAGCCGCCACCAGAAATCCCTCCAGGAAATCTGGGATTCAGTGACTTTATTCACGATCCCGATGGAGTTATTCGTCGGCATCTTCTGTTCATGAATCAAGAGACGACATCATCGTGTTTTACTCCATATTCCTTTAGTTTACAACTAGCATCCCTTTATCTGCGCCCTTTAGGAATTCAAACAAAGTTCACCCCTGAAGGAAATTTGCAGTTGGGTAAGACTATTTTTCCAAATCTGAAGTCTCGTACTGGTGGCTATCAAAATATTGATGCTAATGGCGGTCAAATCTTACTCAACTATCGTTCTTCAAAAGAAATAGCCGAACAGGTAACGCTAACGCAATTTTTATCTAGTCCGGTTAACCCTAACGCCATCAAAAACCGGATTGTTTTGATTGGTGTGACTGCAAAGGGGGATTCTCCAGACACTTGGTCTACACCTTATGGCATTCCTTTAGACGAGCAAATGCCAGGAGTACTGGTACAAGCTCACATGGTCAGCCAGATTCTTGGTGCAGTTCAGGATGGGCGGCCGTTGCTGCGGGCTTGGTCATGGTGGGCTGAGGTCGCCTGGATTTGGATCTGGTCTTTGATTGGGGGAGTCCTGGCTTGGCGCAGACTTTCGTTACCCTGGTTGACATTGGCAATCGGTATTACTTCTAGCCTTTTGTATGTACTTTGCTTTGGTCTGTTCATTTCAGGTGCTTGGGTGCCTTTTGTACCGTCGGCTTTATCGTTGTTAGCTATGGGGGTTTTGATGTCAATTTATAGTAATTCAAAAACAAAAGTGCGGACGGGGAATGGGGAATAGGGGCAGGGAGCAGGGGCAGGGGAGCAGGGGAGCAAGGGAGCAAGGGAGCAAGGGAGCAGAGGAGAAGTAGCAGTAAGTCTGCCCCTCTGCCCCTCTGCCTCTTTTAAATGCCCAATCTAAAATCTAAAATCTAAAATCTAAAATCCTATGAGGTCAGGTTTCTATGAATTCAAATTCACAACCGATAAAACTGTTTTTAGTAGTAGCTCTTAGCTGTACAAGTTTATTAGCTAGTCTGACTCCAGTACTGGCGAAACCAACCCCTAATCGCTCTGATACTAAAACAATCCTTGCTCAAGCTAAAACCTTTAATCAACCTCCAATTCCAGCTGGCTCCCCTCCTGGAGGTCGCGTTCGTGGTGGAGCGAAGCGCGGGGAACCTGGATGTCCTACACCTAAAATTGACTTGACTGCTTTAGTGCCCTTTACTCAGGAAGCTAACTCTGTAATTAATGTCTGGGGACAAACAACAGTAGAACACCCAAGTTGGTTTTTCTATGTGCCATATACCAAAAATTCCCCATATACAGTTGAATTTGTGCTGCAAGACCAGGACGATAACGAAGTATACAAAAAAGCGATCGCTCTCCCAAATAAGCCAGGAGTCATCCGCGTTTCTTTGCCTAGCAATGCACCCGGTTTAGCAGTAGACACACAATACCGTTGGTTTTTCACCATTAACTGTGACAAGGAAAAGAATGCTCCCCCAAGTTTTGTTGAAGGGGTAATAAAACGAGTTAACCTGAGTCAACCAACAGTCAAAGAAATAGAAACGGCTGAACCTCTAAAACGCTATGTTATCTATGCGCAAAATGGGATATGGTACGAGGCACTGACGACGTTAGCTGAACTGCGTCAACAAAATCCTCAAGATGCAGCCCTGAAAGCAGAGTGGCAAAATTTGTTAGGCAGCATCCGCTTAGATGATGTTGCCGGAGAACCCGTTCTTCCAGGAACACCTTAAACGAGGAAAAAAGAATGCAAAAAATAGACAACTTGTAGAGACGCGATTCATCGCGTCTTTACGCAAGGATGTGTTGTAATCACTAATTGAATTGGTATAAGCAAAAATTGATGTAGAGACGTTGCAATACAACATCTCTACAGATGTGTTGTTTAGTTTGCAGCAGCACTTACTAAACCATTGTGCCTGAGCAAAGCGATCGTACTTGGTTCGCGACCCCGAAAAGTTTTAAACACCTCCATTGGATGCTTGCTACCACCGAGTGCTAGCACCGTATCCCGATAACGCCGACCTGTAGCTTTTATCGCTTCTTCATTTTCTAGCCCAGCTTCTTCAAAAGCAGCAAAAGCATCAGCACTAAGGACTTCAGCCCATTTATAACTGTAGTAGCCTGCTGCATAACCACCCTCAAAAATGTGCCCAAAAGAACACAACATTGAATCTTCTGGAAGTGGTGGTAAAACAGTAGTAGTCTTAGCTATGCGATGACGCACATCTGCTGGAGTTTCATTACTGCCAGAACGATAGCGGTAGTGTAGTTCCAAATCAATACTGCTAAGGTGAATTTGCCGTAACATACCAGTACCACTCATATAATTACGCGCCGCTAGCAGCTTTTGATAATAATGCTCTGGTAGGGCTTCTCCAGTTTCGTAATGTTTAGCCATACCAAACAAAGTGGGTCGCTCATAACACCAGTTTTCCATAAACTGACTGGGTAGTTCCACTGCATCCCATTCCACATTATTGATACCTGCGGCTCCCGCATAGTCAACCTTGGTGAGCATGTGGTGCAATCCATGACCAAACTCGTGGAACAAAGTCTCTACTTCATAGAAAGTCATTAAACTCGGCTTGCCATCTACTGGGGGAGTTTGGTTGCATATCAAATAAGCCACAGGCAAACGGATAGCAGTTGCACCATTTTCAGTTTTGGCACGATTAATGCATACATCCATCCAAGCACCGCCGCGTTTTTCTGCTGGACGGCTATAGGGGTCTAAGTAAAAGTAGGCTATGGGAGAACCAGTTTCATCGGCTATTTGGAAATAACGGACATCTTCATGCCATATTGGGGCTTTACCATCGGCAGGGGTTACTGTAACACCAAACAGCCGCTTAACAAGTCCAAACAAGCCATCTAGAACTTGGGGAAGGGGAAAGTAGGGACGCAATTCTTCAGCGGTAAAAGCAAATTTGGCTTCTCGTTGGCGTTCTGCCCAAAAGCTGATGTCCCAATGTTTTAAATCCTGATATTCTTCTCCATGTGATGCAGCAAAAGCTTGGAGTTCTTTTAAGTCTTTGACAGCAGCATCATAACTGGCCTGGCGTAGTTCTTCTAATAGTGCTTCGACTGCTTCAACATTAGGAGCCATTTTACTTGCAAGGCTCAACTCGGCAAAACTCTTAAAGCCAAGTATATCTGCGAGTTCTTGCCGTAACTCCAAAATACGCACAATTAACGGGTTATTATCTAAATCGCCACTAGAAGCGCGAGTGATATGAGCTTTGTAGAGCTGTTCACGCAAATCTCTACGGGTGCTGTGCTGCATGAAAGGGCCGTAACTGGGGAAGTCTAAAGTGATGCGCCAAGGGCCATTTTCTGGTGTGGCGTTCTCTTCTTTTGCGGCTCGTGCAGCTTGAGCGGCTAAACTCACCAAACTTGGTGGTAAACCGTCAATTTCCGCTTTTGTTGTCAGGGTTAAGCTAAAGGCTTTCGTGGCATCAAGTACATGGTTAGAGAATTTAGTAGAAAGTTCTGCCAACTCCATCTGAATGGCGTTGAAACGGTCTCTTACCTCTCCTTTTAAGCCAACACCAGAAAGTTCTGCATCTCGAATGGCGGCTTCCACAATGCGCTGTTGGGCTAATTCTAAAGTTGCCCAACTATCACTACTACGGAGTGCCTTAAAAGCATTGTAGATGGGTTGGCTTTGACCGAGTTTGTTGATAAATTGTACAACTAGTGGCTGTACGATTTCATGAGCTTCGCGCAGTTCTGGGCTATTTTTAACACCCATTAAATGATTTACCGTCCCCCAACTCCAGGTAAGCCGTTCCGTCAGCTTTTCTAAGGGTTCTACTAAACCACTCCAAGTAGGCTGTACATTAGCCTCTAAGGTGGCAAGTTGCTGGTGAAGTTCTGCTAGCAACTGATTGAAGGCGGGTACTACTCGTTCTGGTTTAATCTCTGTAAAGGTAGGTAAACCAGTGCCTTGGAGTAAGGGATTATCGGAAATAATGGTACTTGCACTCATGATTTTGTGTGAACTGCGAACGAAAAAAAATCAACAATGATTTTTATTTATATATCTTCTAATGTAACGATCGCTGTGCTATTTATTATTGCCATTGTGGCAAAAAGGTAAAAAAAACGATAATTCCTCACAAAAGTATCCCGATATGACTATTTTGTTTGGTGTTTGAACAATAGACTTCTTGCAAAAGTCGGGGTAAAGGGGAAGGGGAAAAGGGGAAAAAAACTCAAAATCCTTTCCCTTTAACCTTTTCCCTTTTCCCTAAGAGTGCAAAAATATATTTTTGCAAGAGGTCTAATATTGTCGGGGACTGGGAACTGAGCAGGAAATCCTCCCCTCTGCTCCCTTTGTTTACTCGGCAGTTTTAGAAATGTTAGGGAAAATCTCTAAGATAATATAAATGCACCCATCCTCTTAATCAGGTGGCTAATTATGACTAGCCTCTTACCCAATTCTCAATCAACAGAAGTTTTTTATCCAAGCTCGGATGGTGAACCTTTGGCAGAAAGTTATGCTCATCTATGTGCTTTACTGGCAACTTTAGAAGTATTGAGGCAATATTTGCTGGATCGGCAAGCAACGGTTTTGAGTAACCAGTTTCTCTATTATGCTCAGGGTTTTCCGAGGTTACGGGTAGCTCCTGATGTAATGGTGATTTTTAATGTCGCTCCTGGAGGACGGGATAATTACAAGATATGGGAAGAGGGACAAGTGCCTGTAGTAATCTTTGAAATGACCTCCGAGGGTACTAAAAACCAGGACACGGGCTTCAAGAAGACGCTCTATGAACAGTTAGGCGTAATAGAGTACTGGTTATTTGATCCTAAAGGAGAGTGGATTGAGGAGCAATTACAAGGCTATCGGCTCAGAGGTGAGGTGTATGAGCCAATTACAGATAGTCGATGTGAACCTTTGCAGCTGCGCTTGCAAATAGAGGGGCAACTGATTGGTTTTTATCGAGAAGACACTGGAGAAAAGTTGCTGATTCCAGAGGAGTTGGCAGAGGCGCTGAAACAGGAAAGATTGGCGAGGGAACAAGCAGAGTCACAGGTGGAAAGGTTGAAGGAACAACTGCGATCGCTTGGCGTTGACCCTGATACTATCTAAAATACATTTGCGATCGCATGTGGCGGGTGTTTCGCACTGTCACAAAAAGACACGATAATGTAATATGTCAAACAGGTGACTCGTCCGTCAGCATGGGCGTTACCTAAAAAGCGCAGTTTCAACCGAAGAATTCCACATTTTCAAGGCGTGGAAGCGTACAAATTAACTGAGCATCAGCGAGCTTCCTTACAAACCGCAAAGGAAGGCTCTATATTTCTATATTTATGATATTATTTGGCAACTCATCTTTTTACTCGTAAAATCGAAGACAAGATCAAGGTCAGTAGAAAAGAGTCCCTAAATTAATGAATACGTTAATCAGTCAGGGTGGAAGAGCTATCACTAAATTTCAGATGGTAGACCGGATAAACGATATAGCTTGGCAAGCTCACCAAGGAAGCGTTGCGGCGATTATTCAGCTATTGAACGAAAAGCTAGCCCAGTCGTGTGTAAGAACGAGAGCCATTTTTTCTGATGGTGTCTTACAAATTCTGTGCGAGGCAGCTAAAGTAGAGCAACTTGAGCAATCTCCCCTGGTAGAACAAATCCAGCAAATTCTTGAGTCTATCGCCCCACGTCACATTCGCCGTGTTAAAATTAACAGTCGAATTGTTCGAGAACAACAATTGCTGTGGTTAAAAGAAATAGATAGCGATCGCGAAAACCAATTGCTTTGGTCACAGGAAATTACATTAATTCAGCCAAATATTGTAAAGCAATTAATTAAAGATTTCACAGAAGCTCAAGCTGAACTAGGAAAACCAAATTATCCTAAAACTCAAGTCTCTCGCCCTTTAGTACTCATTAACAAAGAAAAATACAAAAATAAACCTAAAACAAAGATATTAGCAGCAGCTAGTTTATGTTCGCTGTTATTGCTTAGTTGGGTTGTTTATGCCCAGCTAGGTAATAAATTTAAAAACCTAATACAACCAGAAACTTCCAAATCTTTAACTACAGAAAATACTAACGATAGGAAAGCCCAAACACCATCTCGCACTCCTAACAATAGCTTTTCTGAGCCTTCTGACGATCCATTTCAAATATCTGTGCGAATTGCCAACCAAGCTTCTGCATCTGGTAAAACAGCTACAACCTCAACTCAGTGGTTAGAGATCGCTGCTAAATGGCAACGAGCTTCAGATTTAATGAGTACGGTACCAAAAACTCACAGCCGTTATCAAGAAGCTAAGATTCGTACTCAACTTTATAAAAAATACAGTGAAGCGGCACAGAAAGAATCAGGTAAGAGTAAATCTTAGTTTTTTCTGATTGGAAGACTTCGATTAGTGATTAGTATTCCAGCAGTAGGAAATGGATTATTTACTTTACTTCTCGCACTTCACCCAAGCGCGTAAAACGAATTTAAATGCGTCGCCACTTTTCTTGGGGAATGGGAGTAAATTCCCCACTTGATAATATTTAGTTGTACCACCGAATAGGCGCGAAAGGATTCTGGATAACACATATTTAATTTCTGGATATGTCTAATAACCCCTAACCCAAGCGTATTGCCAATCACTAGAAGTTTCAAGGCTGACGATCAACTCAAGTAAAATTTGGTACTCTTAAACTCGGAATCACTGTAATTACATCCGTGACCGAGATGAGTCGTCGAACAGCCCGCTCCTACGCTTTCTTGTCGATTGCAGCGGCAATCGTCACTATTGGCATAAAATTTGGCGCTTACCAGCTAACAGGGTCAGTAGGTTTGCTTTCAGATGCTATTGAATCAATTGTAAATCTCGTAGCTGCATTGGTTGCTTTATGGGCATTGACCTATGCTGAGAAACCAGCCGATGCCGAACACGCCTTTGGGCATTCTAAAGCCGAATACTTCTCTAGTGGTGCAGAAGGTGCGTTGATTATAGTAGCAGCCATTAGCATTGCTGTTGAAGCATGGGGACGCTTGTTGCATCCAGAACCGTTAACACAACTGGGATTAGGGTTGGCACTCTCCCTATTTGCAACCGCAATTAACGGCGTTGTTGCCTTTATCTTGCTACGGGCAGGACGACGGTTGCGTTCCATTACACTCAGGGCTGATGCTCACCATCTGTTTACCGATGTGGTGACTTCGGGTGGTGTGATAGTTGGAATCTTACTCGTCAAGCTAACAGGCACTCTCGTACTCGATCCAATTGTTGCCTTGATAGTAGCAGCAAATATTACTTGGACAGGATTTCGTTTGCTGCGGGAAACCAGTAGCGCTTTACTGGATGCAGCTTTGCCTAAAAAAGAAATTGACGTAATTAAGAGTATTCTTAACGAGTACAAACGTGAGGACATCCAGTTTCATGCCTTGCGAACCCGCACTGCTGGAACCCGTCGCTTTGTTTCCTTTCATGTTCTTGTGCCTGGATCTTGGACAGTGCAACAAGGGCATGATTTGTGCGAGGCAATTGAGCTTGCTATTCTTGGGGTGCTACCTTCAACTCACGTTACGACTCATTTAGAACCTGTAGAAGATCCAGTTTCTTGGGACGATTTGGAGTTAGAGCGTTCGAGCAATCAGCAAATGCAAGATATGAAATAATAGATTAATTGCTGGCGATCGCATCTCTATATAACAATACGGTTCAATTAAGCTCTACTGGCAAAAATTTTGGGTTTTCGAGACGCGATAAATCGCCGTCTCTACAAGTGTTTTGGTCTTATCTGAACTGTATTGCTCTATATAAACCAATACAGTTCAGTTAAGCATTTTTTTCCTCTCTCTGTTCCCTCTGTGCCTCTGC